>CALVKM010000016.1 GCA_944332705.1 uncultured Bacilli bacterium | reverse complement strand
AAAAAAAACGAAATTTTAAAGAAAGGATATAATATATTCAGTTCTTTAAAAAAGAACTAATTATATTATACAAGGTGGATTATGAAGAAAATAATGGTGTTTGTAGTATTCTTTTTTACAATTATGTTAAACGTTAGTGCGGAAAGTGTTGAATATAATGGCAATATTCCGGGCATTGGTGATGATGCTTTCATGCAATCTAGCAAAATTGCTGATAAATACTTATTAATAAATCATAATAGTGCTTTATTATATTCTGATTCTGGAGAAATTGAAAAAACAATAAGTTGTGATGATGCTTTTATAATTGATAATGGCGTTATATGTCGTGATGAAATTTATAATTCCGAAGATTCTTCTAGTATAAGTTATTATACTTTATATGATTCTAATCTTAATAAAGTTATAACTAAACCAGATGAGAGTAAAACGGGTTTATATAGTGATGAAATTATAGTAATAAAATATAATGATTATTATGTTTTTGTTAGTAATAATATGTTTTATATTCCTCTTATCTTAGATGAAGATATGAATGAAGCAAGTGATGAAGTATACTATGAAATAACAGAACATTATTATGGCACTTTCAATAAAATTAGAGATGAAATTTATAATAGTTATGATGATTTTTGGCTTATGAGCATGACTAATAACAATTATTTGTTTACAGCTTTAGATGAAAGCGATTATAGTGTTGATTTATTATTATATGATAATCAAGGTAATTTAATATTTAAAATGGATGCTCCATCTGTTATACAAGGGTTTACTGCTGCAATAGCTAATAATGGTATTTATATAATTTATATATCTGAAGATAATGGTTTATATTATTTAGAAAAATATGATTTAAATGGCAATAAAATATATACTCAATCATTAAGTGATTTAGTTAATTTCGAATCATTTTCGGCATATAGAATAGATAATATTTATGCCTCAGGTGATGAAATAAATATTATTGTTGACATGGGAGCAAGAAGATTACCTACAGAACCATCTAAAGCTTATTCATACATGATCTCATTTTCAATAAATTATGATATTTTAACAAATGCCACCGGATATGGATTAGTAGAAGTTGATGAAACTGGAGTTTATAATGAAGAAAAAATAATGCAAATAACTCCCGAACCCGGCAATAAAATTGCCAGTTTAGTTATAACAGATAGTGCTGGAAATAATATTTCTTATACTGATGATTATAAATTTATAATGCCAAATAGTGATGTAACTATAGATGTAACATTCGAATTAGAAACGGCAGCTCCATCAGGAGATGATATAGATATAGAAAATCCTAACACTGGAGCAGTCTTACCAATATTCCTATTAACTGGGGGTATAATAGCATCATTTATAATATATAAATATACTAAAAAGAAAAGAATCTTTACTAGACTATAACGAACAAAATTTTGGAGTTTACAAATTATATTATTTGTTGTATTATTAAGGTATAGTACGGAGGTAATATGAATATTAATAAAAAAATTATAGGTTATTGTAAGAATTTTTATAAAATAATTAATTTTAAACCATATGAAGAAGATGTTATAAGTGATAGACTTATTAAAATATATCAAAACTATATTTTTAAAATTGATATTAATAATGTAGAAGATGTAAAAAGAGTTAAGCAACTTGATTATGTAATAAATAAATATATTGATGATTTTTTATTCCGTAAAGAATTACAAAAAGAAATTTTAACTATAAAGGTCAGAAGAGATGCTAAAGATGTCTTAAAAGAAATAATTAATTCAATAATTAAAATATTTGATAGATATCAAAGTGGCACTACCAGAGTAATATATATTTCAAGATGGATTTAACCATCTTTTTTCTTTCTGTTTTTTATTAATAATAATATTATTAATAAAACCATAAATATAGCTAATATAATTGGAAATGTTTTATGAATGGCCATTGAATTATAAAAGTTATTAGCAATAAAATCATTTACTATGAATATGATTATCAAAGTAACTATAAAAGGTATCAAACTAGATTTAACATTGATTAAGTTCTTAAGTTTTAATGAACAAACTGATAAACTAATAAAGATATCAAAGAACCATCCTGCGGAAATAAAATTTTCGATGTTTTCAATAAAGTTAAATAAACTAATTTTTCTTAAAACAGAATACTCTGGATAACTATAAATGTTTACCATTTCTCCAAGAACTGCCGTAATAGTTAACACTACAATAAATATAGTTAACATACTTAATAAATAATATTTAATATTTTCTTTAAATGTTGTTTGTTCATCAATAATTGTTAAAAATGGAGCAGTAGATAATACAGAAAATATCAAAGCTGTAATAAATAAATTACTTGGTTTAACAGTAAGTATTGGCATAATATTGGAAAAATCAAATTCATTTGCGAGTAATGTGGTTTTTAAAAATACTAATACTAAACTTAATACTAGTAATACACTAGCAATATAAGAAATATTTTTAGTGCTTTTGGTATTTAAGAATGTAGCTAAGAAAACAAAAGGAAGACAAGAAATAATTGATGGGGTAAAAATTAGAAAATAGGAATAAAGAAATGTTGCTAAAATTATAAGAAGAATAAATACTAAAAATAAAATATAAAAAATAAATAATATTCTAATTAAAATGTTTAAAAAGCTCTTTTCTTTTAAATATTCCTCAATTGGTACAGTTATATTTTTTCCAACTAAACTTATAAGATAAAGTATTCCAATGCCAATAAGAGAACCAAGCAATACAGCAATATAAGCATCTTTACTTGCTTTTAAAAATAAAGTTGAAATGCCCCCACCTAAAAATAAACTGCGTGATAAAAAATATGCCAAATTTTCTTTTTTAGTTTTCATCTTGCACCTCGTATATTAAACCTTTCTTATTTATATAAAAACCGACATCACTATCAATATTTAAGTGTATCCAAAAATTTTCAGATTTTTCTCTTGTTTTTTGATAATAAGCTTCTCCAAAGAACAAAATATCACTTTTATTTTCTTGTAAAACACCTATAAAATCTCTAAATTTTTCATTAATTAATTTTTTAAAATCACTATTTAAATTCTTTAAAACATCAAGATCGCGAATTATAAAGTTAGGTTCATTATCCATAATTTTTCCTGTTAAATCACCAGTTAATTTAATTGTTTTAGTATCAAGAGAGGTTTTCACTTTTCCTTCTGTTATAGCGATAGAAAAATATAAATCATCATAAGTTTTTGAATATATTGGTCGGTAAAAATCATTAGTTAAAATATTATAAATAGTAGCAAACTCATTAGATATTGTATCCTTATATTCATATTTATCAAATATAGATAAACCATCAACCCTAAATTGTTCATCATCTAAAGTAATATTAGAAAAACAAGTATCTTTCCCAAAAGCTAAAGTCTCTTCAACAATTTGATCAAAAGTTTTTAAAACGCCACTATTACTAGAATAATTTAAACTTTCAAGTAAATTAATGATACTTGTGCTAGCTACCGGTTCATTATCGGTAGTATTTTTCAAAATTTTTTCGGGCTCAACATTCATAGAAGAAATTACATAAAAGTTTTCGCGAAAATAAGTACTACGCATGAAAAAATCAATGATAGTAGAAAATCTGCCATCAGTAATAGTGTCACTAAGAATCATTAGTTTAACTTGGGTATAATTAGCTTGATCAGATAGTGAGTCAGCAGCTTCTTCTAGAGCTTTAGCTAAAGATTTATCACCACCGGTTTTAGTGTATGATTTAATCATACCAGAATCTTTATCGCCTTGGTTATTTAAAACTTCTAAAGTAATTTTATACTCTTCATCTTTATAATCCACTCCAATCGCTGTAATTATTGCCAGATCATTGATTTCTTTATAATCATAGCAACCACTAAGAGTAAGTAATAAAATTATAAGAATTATTTTTTTCATGTAATCACCTTTGTTTAGTTTTATTAGTTTTAGTTAACATAGAACTTCTTTTAGTATCTTTAGCTAAAGGTATTTTAAATACTGTATTATTAAAATAAATTTTATCAAATGGGGCAATCGGTGCAAAATATGGTTTTCCAAGACTATTAACATTAGTAGTATAAATTAAGAAAAATAACAAGCCTAAAGTAATGCCATAAAGTCCAAAGAAACCTGCTAATAATATAAATATAAATCTAAAAAATCTCAAAGAATTATTAATTTCAACATTATTAAATGTTAAACTAGAAATAAAAGTAATAGCAATAACTATAATAGTAATAGGACTAGCAATACCTGCCGAAACTGAAGCTTCACCTAAAACGATGGCACCTAAAATTGATATTGCAGAACCATAATTTGAGGGAAATCTTAAATCACTTTCTCTTAATATCTCACATACGGCGAGCATTAAAATAGTCTCAACAATTGTAGGAAAGGGTACACCATTACGCTGAATTGCAAAATCAATAAGTAAGTTCGTCGGAATAGTCTCTTGATTATAATTCATGACTGCTATATATAATGCTGGGGCAATCATTGATAAAAAGTAAGCAAATAACCTTAGTATTTTAATAAAATTAATATTTTTACTTTTCGAATAATTATCTATATTAGGATTGATAAAATCTATAAAAAAGGCTGGTATTATTAAAACAAATGGTGTTGTATCCATAACTATGGCAATTTTTCCCTCAAGTAGGGCAGTAGATACCATATCAGGTCTTTCAGTTTGTAAAAATGTTGGATAAACACTACTTGCTTCATTATCAATTAAATAACCAATACTACTTGAATCAATTACCCCATCAATATCAATATTATCGAGTTTGTCTAATACATTTTGCACCATATCTAAATCAGCAATATCTTCGAAATATAATACTCCCACTTGCGTACTAGTTTTCCTGCCTATTACTCTATTATCAATTTTCAAATTGTGTGACTTTAATCTTCTTTTAATTAAACCAATATTGATTTGATAATTTTCGGTAAAAGAATCCTTCGGTCCATTAATAGATGTTTCCACATCAGCATTAGCAACAGCTCTATTAATATCAGCTCTAGTCTCAACCCCATAAATTTTATCTTTTAAAATAATTATAGTAAATCCACTAGTTAAAAAATATTCGATTTTGTCATACTTATTTATTTCTTTAGTATTAGGACCAGCAAGATAATTTTGAAAATTATTTTTATTTATTTTATCTTTATTATCAATAACATTTTTTAAAATATAATCATTTACTTTATTACTACCACTAACAGTTTCTAAATATATTACATAAAGAGTATTAAACATATTTAGTTTAATCTCTTTAATAATTAAATCCGGAGTCTTGCTAAACTCACTTTTTAATCTCTTAACTATCTTATTCATACATTCACCACTATTAATATTTGCTAATTTTTGGAAATTATTATATAATTTAATTGATAGTTATGTATAGTGAAATATTTTATGAAACAAAAACTGGTTTTAAAAGAGATTTAAAAAGAATGGCTATAGCATATTTAATAGTCATGTTTGTTGTGCCTTTTATTTTATATTATACAAAATTTGCTATAGTTAAAGCTACATATGATTCTTGGGGAGCTATAGGTGATATAAATTGGGCATTTATTATTATGAGTGTTACAGAATTTATATTTGGGATATATTTTGGTTTGAAAGCTCATAATCCCTATATTTATTATGGAATAATGCTTTTAAGTTTTGTTATTAAATTTTTAGTGTATGGTATAATTTCGGTATTTTTATGGTTTTTTAATTTTTTTATAGTCATTTTCCTTACGGGACACGTTGAATTATTGTTATATCGTTTTGTCATGTCAATAAATGCTTATCATGGAATATTCTTTATTCCAACAATGCTTTGTATGGCGACATTTTTTGGTATTCAAATAGGATTACTTATCAAAAATAAGAAAAAAAGTAAGAAAATCGAGGAGATGCTAAATGAAAGTCGTAATAGATAGATTTGATGATTTAGGCTGCGGTATTGCTTATGTAGGTGACAAGATTACCTTTATACCTAATACAATCCCCGGTGATACAGTTGATATAACTATAACAAAAGAAACAAAAAAATATAATATTGCTAAAGTAGATAAATATCTAAAGTTATCAAGTAGAAGGGTAAAACCAAAATGTCCATACTTTGATATTTGTGGTGGTTGTACTTTACAGAGTATTAGTTATGAAGATACAATAAACTATAAATACAATAAGGTAAAAAACTTATTTAAAAAAAGCAATATAGAAATTAATCCAGAAATTATTAGAAATCCAAGTCCCTATAACTACCGAAATAAAATAAGTTTAAAAGTAGTAGATAAAAAAATAGGCTTTTATGAGGAAAGTACTCATAATATAGTAGAAATTAATGAATGCATTATAGCAAGTCCTGCTATTAATAAAACAATTTCTTTAATTAGTGAATTTAATATAATTAATGGTAGTATCGTTATTAGAAGTAATAAAAATAATGAAATATTAATAATACTTGAAAGTAGTGATAAACTAAACATTGATATAAATTATTTAAAAACCCAAATAAAATTAGTAGGTATAGTAATTAATAATGAGACCTTTTATGGCGATAACTTTTTAATTGAAAATATTAATGATTATTTTTATAAAATATCTTATGATTCGTTTTTTCAAGTAAATCCTTATGTTGCAAGTATTTTATTTAATGAAGTATCTAAAAATATAAATGACGGTGATACGGTATTAGATTTATATTGTGGTGTTGGTACACTTAGTTTAAATGCCGCTTGTGCTAAAGAAGTTATTGGTGTAGAAATAGTAGAAAATGCTATATTAAATGCGATATTTAATGCACATATTAATAAAATAGATAATGTTAAATTTATATTAAATGATTCAACTAAAGTAGTATCTAAATTAAATAAAAAGTTTAGTAAAGTTATAGTTGATCCACCGAGGAGTGGTTTAACTAAAACTATAATAGATAATATCTTGAGTATTAATCCTGAAGAAATAATCTATGTTTCATGTGATCCAGCAACTTTAGTTAGAGATATTTTGCTATTTATTGATAAATATAATATAAAAAAAGCTATTATATTTGATATGTTTAGTTATACCTATCATGTTGAAACAATGATTGTATTAAAAAGAAGATTTTAAAAATTGTATATCAAAAATCTTAAAAATTGTATATCAAAATCCTTAAAATTTGTATACCAAAAGTCTTAAAAATTGTATATTTAAGTTGATTCAAGTGGGAAAATATGGTATAATTTTAATAAGAAAGAGAGGTTATTATGAACTTTAACGAAGAAGAATATATGCCTAGATTAATTGATGATTTAATGGATGATTATTTAGAAACTTTTGGAGCTATATCTGTTGAAGGTCCTAAATGGTGTGGTAAAACTTGGACTTCATATAAACATGCTAAAAGTGCTGTTTTTCTTGATGATGATCAAACAAAAGCTCAAGCTAAATTAGATTTAGAATTAATACTAAATAAAGAAATGCCAGAATTAATTGATGAATGGACGCTGGTACCTAAAATTTGGGATAAAGTAAGAAGAAAGTGTGATTTGGATAACAAAAAGGGTAAATACATTTTAACTTGTTCAACTAAATTGAAAGAAAAAAAAGATGACGAAGATAAAGAAAATAAAATATATCACTCTGGAGCTGGTAGAATAGGTAGAGTTAAAATGTATACAATGAGTTTGTGGGAATCAAAAGATTCTTCTGGAAATGCATCAATAATGGATATGTATGAAGGCAAACAAAAAAATGTTAGTTTAGAAGAAGTTGATATTAAAAATATTGCCAGATTAATTATTCGTGGTGGATGGCCAGGAAATTTAAATACTAAAAATGTTAGTTTGATACCTAAAAGTTATATCGAATCTATTTTGGAAAAAGATATGAATGATGATAAAAAAAGAGATAAAAACAAGATGATAATGTTATTAAAATCTTTAGCTCGTAATGAAACTTCAGTTGTTAGTAATCAAACGATTATAAATGATATAGAAGAATATAACACCGATAGCGAACTAATTGAAAGTAGAATAACTTTAACAGATTATTTAAAAGTTTTAACGAGATTGCACTTAATTGAAAATCAAAACGCTTATAGCGAAAATTATCGTTCTAAAGAAAGATTGGGAAAATCCGCCAAAAGGCATTTTACTGATCCATCACTTGCTTGTGCGGCTCTTAGCTTAAATGAAGAAAAACTTATTAACGATTTAAAAACTTTTGGTTTTATGTTTGAAGCATTAGTTGAAAGAGATTTAAGAATATATATGGAATATTTAGGAGGACAAATACTTCATTTTAGAGATAACGTAACAGGATTAGAAGTAGATTCAATCCTTGAATTTGCTGATGGTTCCTATGCGGCAGCTGAGATAAAACTAGGATTTCATCAAGTAGAAGAAGCAAAGGCGAGTTTACTTAAGTTCTATGAGAATATGCTTGTTAAACCAAAATTTATGTGTGTAATTGTTGGAAATGCTAATGCTGTTATGAAAGATCCAGAAACAGGTATTTATATTTTACCTATAACAGCATTAAAGCCCTAGAGGATAAAATTATTGGTATAGTTATTGTTCTAGCTAAGAACACAGCAATATTTTTCCTGCCGGTTGTAATAGTTATAATACTTAATCTAATTAGAGATATAATGATTCTTTTAAAAAGGCAAGAATATCTTTCTAAATTAAATGGAATTATTGATATTGCTACATATATAATTTATATTTATATTATAATTTGGTTTGTTATTTTTCTATTGTATAAATACTTTTAGCTAAATTTGACAAATCGGTGTAAATATGATAAAATTTTTATTAGTAAAGGGGATAAATTATGAGTTATAAAATTAAGAAAAGTGTAAAATATATTGATGTTGATACTAATAATGAAATAGTTAATCGTCGTACAAAAATAACAAATCCCAATTACTATGTCGAAAGAAAAGAGGAGATTTTTAAAATGATTGATGAAATGAAGAATGAAATGTATGATAATTTACAAGCCCATATTGGGGAAAGAGTTGTGGCAGAGTTAAATTTAATGGAAATACCTACAACTCAAAGTGGTATCTTAAATGCTGTTGATGTAAATGATGAAGCTAAAGAGGATACTCTTACTATTGGTAAACAAGTATATCCATTTAATGGTGATAAATGTAGTGTAATTACTGTTACATCACTAGATACTAAAGAAAGATTATACGATATTTCCGGTTTAGAAAGAACAGGTCGTGGAAGATAGACTCATATGAGTTCTTTTTTTTCATATATTTTTATATGAAAAAATATATTGCTCATAGAGGTATTTGGAATCAAGAAATTAAAGATAATTCATTTCAAGCATTATATGCTGGATTATGTAGTTCAAAATATATTGGAATAGAAACAGATATAAGAGTAACTAAAGATAATGTTTTTATAATTTATCATAATTCTTTATATAATGGTAAATTAGTTAAAAATACTAATTATAAAGAAATGAATAATGTATGTACGTTAGAAAGTATTTTAAAAATAAATACTGATAAAATAATACTTTTAGAAATAAAAGATTTTAATATGGATGTCAAAAAATTAATTAAATTATTAAATAAATATAAAAGAAATATTATGCTTATGTCTTTTGATACAAATATTATAAAGAAAATCAAAACATTAAATACAAAATATAAATTAGGAGTTCTAAATTATATTATAAATAGTGATAGTAATTATGATTTTGACTTTATTTGTTTACTTGATATTATCAGTAACAATTTTGTTATAAATAGTTTTAAAAAAAGAAATATCGAAGTATTAATTTATGGAGTTATTAATACCTTGGATGATGCTATTTATATAATAGATGATATTAAATTAACTAAAGTTGGTTGACAAGTAGGTTATAATTTGGTAAAATTAACTCGTTATTTTAAGTAATTTCTTAAAAAACCGCACTAAAATGGTTAAAAAACTTATAAGTTACCACAAGGGCGCGACTTCGAAAGTTAAGGAGGTATGAAATGAAAGCTATATTTGAAACTGGTGGAAAACAATATTATGTATCTGTTGGTGATACATTATATGTTGAAAAATTGGATGCTGAAGCTGGTAGTGAAGTAAAATTTGACAAAGTTTTATTTTATAATGGTGTTGCTGGTAATCCTTATGTTTCTGGGGTTTCTGTAGTATGTACTGTTGAGAAACATGGAAAGAATCCTAAAATCAAAGTATTTAAATACAGACCAAAGAAAAAATATCGTAAGACTCAAGGTCATCGCCAACCATATACTAAATTAATAGTTAAAAAGATTGGCTAATGATTAAGGTTTATGCGAATAATAATAATATTGTTATTACTGGTCATGCCGGATTTAATGATTATGGCAAGGATATTGTTTGTGCTAGTGCATCAAGTATTGTTATAACAAGTATTAATGCTTGCTTAAATATTGACGCAAAATCTATTGTTTATAAGGAAGAAAAAGATAAACTAACAATAGATATTAAAAGTGATAATAATGTTATTTTAAAAATACTAGATAATATGCTAAACATGTTAAGTGAATTAGCAAATGATTATCCCAAAAATGTAAAAATAATTAAGGAGGAAAAACTATGAATTTTATGAAGTTAAACATCCAATTATTTGCTCATGTTAAAGCTCAAGGTTCAACTAAAAACGGTAGAGATTCTGCTGGTCGTAGACTTGGAGCTAAAGCTAGTGATGGAGAAAAAGTTTTAGCTGGTTCAATTATATATCGTCAAAGAGGAACTAAAATTTATCCAGGAACAAATGTTGGAATGGGCCGTGATCATACTTTATTTGCCAAAGTTGCTGGTGTAGTAAAATATGAAAGAACAGGCAAAAATAGAAAAAAGGTAAGTGTTTACGAAGCTTAAGTTAAAAGTAACCTAAATGGTTGCTTTTAAAAATTGTTAAAAAAGTATTTACAATATGAAAATAATTTGGTATAATTTAATTACTGGTGGATATAATATAAATAGTAGATATTATATCTACTACGGGACTGATAACCCTAGGTTTACTAGTTTGGTTTGAGGGCCTGACCCGAGCGAGTGCCAAGCACTGCTTCAAAAGGCAACCATTTGGTTGCTTTTTGAATGCTACAATCTTTTATTAATTAAATCTTTAGAATATTTATTTATTTTGTTAATTTCAAAAAAATTTTTTTCATTATTGGAAAGTCTAAAATTGTTTTCATATTTATAAATTAATTTATCAATAAATGTAAGCATATCTGCAATTTGAAATAATCTATTATTAATCATATCAAAATCCACTATATGTTTAAAATTATTTAAAGTGCAAAATGCAGTATCGACAGCACTTCCTAATACATTTTGACCATTATCATAAAATACTACTATTTCATCAAACTTTTCAAAATACTTTTTATTTTTAACAATAAAATTATTAAGTTCTAATAAAATTTTTTGTTTTAATACTTTATTGCTACTAGTATATTTTTTATTAATGATAAAAGAATTAATATTTATAGGCATTTTTCTAGTTAAATGGAATATTGCATTAAAAATATCTTTTCTTTTAGAAATATCAAAATTTTTATAATCTCCTTTATGTCTAACTAAATCAGCCATATGGATCATACCAGTATAACCGATTTCTTTAAGCCTTTCATTAAAGGCATTAAGAAAACTGGTTATGCTTTTGCTTGTATCATACATAACCATAGATACAACATATAAATCTGACGAACCATCTTTAAAGCCAAATTCTCCGCTTTCATCAATATAAATTTTTAGTTTTTTCATAAGCTGATCTCCAAAATCAACCTTTCCCCGCATTATCCTTAAAAGATTCTTTCTCTAAATAACATTATACAATATTTTCTTGAGTTTGCAAATAGGAAAATTAACATTTAGAAAATTTATGTGTTGATACATATATACTACAAAAACAAATTAAAACAACCATTAGGTTGTTTTAACTAAAAAGTTCATTACTAAATCCGTAAGTATTTCTTTTTCTTTAGGATTAGATTCTGCAATTAATAGGGTAAGTGATACTAAAGTATTATTATCTATTACTTTAACTTCATCTTTATATAATATATTATAATAGTCTAAAAAGTAAATAAATAGGGTAGCAGCTATTCTTTTGTTTCCATCAATAAATACATGGTTTTTTACTATCATATATAATAAATTTGCGGCTTTTTCTTCAATTGAAGGATAAACATCTTTGCCATCAAAAGATTGAT
Source organism: uncultured Bacilli bacterium (assembly GCA_944332705.1). Classification (GTDB taxonomy): domain Bacteria; phylum Bacillota_I; class Bacilli_A; order RF39; family UBA660; genus Onthocola_B. The sequence continues at coordinate 14,514 of CALVKM010000016.1, read as the reverse complement.
ATATGGCTCCAAGTATTGCTTTTAAGCCTTCGTTTCTTTCTAAGGCAAATAAATCACTATCACTATTAAATTTAAGTTTACTTATTATATTCATGCATTCTTCATAAGTTATTATTTTATCATTTGTAGTACCCTTAGGCTTTTCTACACTTCTATGATCATAATCATCAAGTAAATTTAAAGCATTAGAATAATTATTAATTACTTTTATTATACCAGTAGCTTCATCTCCAGTAATTGGTGCATCGATTCTACTAGCAATATCAATTAACTTAACAGTTTTTTCTAAATATTCTAATCTTTTTTGATTAACGGCATAACCCTTTAATAAATAGTCTTTTAATACTTTATTGGCCCATTTTCTAAATATTATCCCATTTTGAGATTTAACTCTATATCCAACACTGATAATTACATCTAAATTATAAAGAGTAATAGGTTTATCAGAATTTGCAATATGCAATTTTTGCATATTACTTTCTTCATCGAGTTCTTTCTCCTTGAAAATATTTTTAATATGCCTAGAAATTACTGATTGGTCCCTTCCAAATAAATTAACCATTTGTTCTTGCGTAAGCCATACTGTTTCATCCTTAACATTAACTTCTAATTTTACATTTTGATTTTCAAATAATACTATTTCATTTTTCATTTTCCAATACCTCCTTTTATTATTTGAAATTTCTTATAAGTTAATTATACCATCAAATGTACTTTTGGTAAATAAAAATCACAAATAATTTGTGATTAATTTTTAAAATAAGCATCTAAATAATATATTGGTCTTCTTTCTTTAAAGTATTGTTTTTCAAAGTCGGTCATAATATTTGGTATATTTCTCTCATCATTATGTAAATCAAGACTTACTGTATCAAATATATACCAATATTGTGACAAACTCTCAAGAGAGTAGGCAAATAACCCTTTATTATCAGTTTTTAAAATAATATGTTTATCTTTTTTAAATATTTGATCATATATTTTTAAATATGATTCATGAGTAAATCTATTTTTTTCATCTCTTTTTTTAGGCCAAGGTTCAGAGAATGTTAAATAAATTGTATCTATTTCTTTACCAAAAACTTTAGTTAAATTTCTCGCATCCATATTTATTAAATAAATGTTTTTTAAATTACTTGCCTCTAATATTTGGGTAGCTCTAACTAATTGGCTAGAATTTATTTCAACACCAATAAAATTAATATTAGAAAATTTCTTAGCCATATTTAATAAAAAATCCCCACGACCAGTACCAAGTTCTAAATATATGGGATTATGATTTTGAAATAAATCATGCCATTGATTTTTATAATTTTCGGGATTTTTTATTAAATACTTACTACTGTTTATTAATTCTAAAGCATTTTTAATTTTATTATATTCCATAAAGATCACCTAAAAATATTTTAACATATTAGCTATTAAATAACAATTAATTGTGGTAAAATAATAACAGGTGATTAACTATGTTTGTTGATGAATTAGATATTAAATTAATTGCAGGTTCTGGTGGAGATGGCTCTACATCTTTTAGAAGAGAAAAATATGTCCCTATGGGAGGACCAGATGGTGGTAATGGAGGAAGAGGAGCTAATATCATTTTTAAAGTTGATAAAAACTTAAAAACTTTAATTGATTTAAGTTATAAAAAAATAATTAAAGCTGATAAGGGTGAAAATGGAAAAGGCTCTAATAAATATGGTAAGAATGCCGAAGATGTAATTATAAAAGTACCAGCAGGAACAACTATAACCAGTAAAGATACTAATGAATTAATCGCAGATTTGACCACTGATGAAGAAGAAGTGATTGTTGCTCATGGTGGTAGAGGAGGCCGTGGCAATAAAGCTTTTGCAACTCATGATAATCCTGCTCCAAAATTCAGTGAAAAAGGGGAACCTGGCGAAGAATTAACAGTCCATTTAGAACTAAAAGTTTTAGCAGATGTAGGGCTAGTTGGACTACCTAGTGTTGGTAAGAGTACAATTCTTTCCCTTATATCTTCCGCAAAACCAAAGATTGCCGCTTATCACTTTACAACACTATCACCAAACTTAGGTGTAGTAAAACTAAAAAATGGTGATTCTTTTGTTATTGCAGACCTTCCTGGTTTAATTGAAGGAGCTAGCGTTGGTGTTGGTTTAGGTCATGAATTTCTTCGTCATGCTATGCGAACTAAAATACTTGCCCATGTAATTGATATGGGATCAAGTGAAGGAAGAGACCCAATTGAAGATTACAAAGTAATAAGAAGGGAAATTGAAGAATATAATGGTTCTTTAAAGAAAAAACAAGAAATAATTATTGCTAATAAAATGGATTTAGATAGTGCTCAAGATAATTTAGAAAAATTTAAAAAAGCATATCCTAATTTAGAAGTAATTGAAATAAGTTGTATGAATAATACTGGTATAGATAATTTAATAAATATATTAAATGAAAAACTAAAGAGTATTCCTGAAGTAAAATTATATAATGAAGCTGATTATAAATTATATAAGTTTGAAGAAAAAACTCCATATACTATAACTCGTGATGGTAACATTTGGATAGTTAAGGGTAAAGAAATTGAAACTTTACTTAAAATGACTAGATTTGAAGAAGATGAAGGAGCTTTAAGGTTTGCACGGAAATTTAAAGGCATGGGTATTGAAGATGAATTAGAGCGTATGGGAGCAAAACCAGGAGATGAAGTGCAAATTCTTGATTATATGTTTACATTTAAAGATGATAATTCACAAAACTAATTGAAAAAATATAGATTTAATGATATTATTTTATTATAGGTGAGAATGATATGAATAAGAATACTAAAATAATACTTTTAAGTATAATATCTGTTTTAATTATAATAACTATAGTTTTAGGTATAACATATTCATTTATGAGACCCATAAATGAAACAAGTTCTATTACTTCAGTTAAATTAGAAAGTTGTGCTAATATAACTTTAACAGATACTGGAGAATCTATTAATTTAAGTAATAGTTATCCAATGACTAAAAATAGAGCATTTGAAACTACACCATATACATTTAGTGTATCATCATCATGTACTGATGGAAGTGGTTTTAATCTATATTTAGCAACACTTAATACAAATACTTTAGATGCTAGTAATATTCATTATATAATAACAGAACATGGAAATAAAAATGTAATAACGGAAGGAATACTTAGTGAAGCAACAAATGGAATAAGTGATTTTCAAGACTATGAATTAAATGAATTAAATAATGGAATAAATGGAACATATGGAAGTATTTATAGATTACATAGTAGTGGAATAAATTATAATACAGAAGTAACATATGATTTATATTTATATATAGATGAATCAGTAACAAATGAAACAATGGGCCAAACTTTTAGTGCAGGTTTAGCAGTAAAAGCATCAGATTATGACTTTGCAACAGTTGATGAAGTAACTGTAACTGATGCAACAAATGATTCAATAACAGTAAGTGTAAGTGCATCTGCTGGAACAAATGCAATTCAAACATATTATTATTCAATAAATAATGGTTCATATACAAGTTCAAGTAGTAATACTCATACATTTAGTGGTTTAAATGCAGGAACAAATTATAGTATAAGAGTATATGTAAAAGATACTAATGGAGTAGACTCAAATGTATATAGAATAAATGCCGAAACAGAAAATGGAATATTGCTTGCAGATTACATAAAAGGATTGTATACAAGCCAAGGAGCAAATGGATTATATTATCATACAAGTAGTTTAGCAAATAGTGCAGCGGATAATAGTTATAGATATGCGGGAGCAAATCCGAATAATTATGTATGTTTTGGGTCAGATGCAGCAAGCTGCCCAAGTGCAAACTTGTATAGAATTATAGGAGTATTTGGTTCGGAAGTAAAACTAATAAAGTCTACGAGTTATGGAAGTTATGTATGGGACAGTGGAAGAAGTAATACCTGGGATGATAGTACAAAACCAGATATAAGAACAACATTAAATAGTACATTTTTGGAAACACTAAGCAGTACATGGCAAAACAAAATAGCAACGCACGCATACAAAGTTGGAGGAATGTCTAATAGTACAACAAATACAGCAAAACAATATTACAATACAGAAGTAGGAAGTAGTTCAAGTAGTACAACAGATAGTATGAAAATAGGATTAATGTATGTAAGTGATTATGGATTTGCAGCAAGTAATAGTCATTGGACGACAGAACTATATAATTATGAAAGCGCAACTAGTGATAATTGGCTATATTTAGGTTCTTACGAATGGACCATCTCCCGCAGCTCCGGCAATACGGCTAGCGCTTTCCGTGTGAATTCTTCAGGGTATGTCGGTGGCTACGGCGTGGACGGTACGTATGCGGTCCGGCCAGTCTTTTATCTTAACTCTTCGATAAACTATGTATCGGGCAGCGGAAGTTCCGCTGACCCGATCCGGATAAGCTAATGGCGAGGAAATTGCTCGTCTTGGGCCCTTGCGGTCCAGGCGAGCGGGGCACTTTTTTTGGCTAGAGGGAAGAAAAATAGAATAGTGAAGAACTTTTGCTAGAACAACGTCTGAATGACTGCAGCGAAGTTGCAGGCGTTCAGGGGGGGGCCGCTTTTGGAGTTATCAACACTCCCGCCGGTATAGCGGGATATAATACTATACTAATTATATTTATAATTAACTAAATAATATTATGAATAATACTATTAAATTAGATGCTGGAATTTTTAGTAGTATGACCGAGTATAACGGGTTATATTATATAAATAGGAGCAGGATAAATAATAATTATGATGTTAATTATTTTGGGTAATCTTGGAATAATCTCCCGCAGCTCCGACAATACGAATAACGCTTTCCGTGTGAATTCTACAGGGTATGTCAATGGCAACAACAACGTGAACAATACGAATGCGGTCCGGCCAGACCTTTACAGTTCGAGTAGTATAAGATTAAGGTTTTATGATTGAGTGAGGTAAATTAAAAGCGGTAAGAAGAAGTGAAATTATATAGTGGAGTGTTGAAGGTATAAAAACTCCGAAGGGATAACATCCCTCGGAGAGCGCATTTTCCACATTTATCAACAATATTAGGGAGGTATTATGTATAGTTATATAATAGGAAAAGTAACAGATGTTAATAGTAATAATATAGTTTTAGAATGTAATAAGATTGGGTATTTAATATATGTGCCTAATCCTTTTAGTTATAAAATTGGTGAAGAATATAAAGTATATGTTTATAATAAGATAAGTGAAGATGAATATAGTTTGTATGGTTTTAAAACTAAAGAAGAATATGAGTTGTTTTTAAAATTAATTAGTGTTAAAGGACTTGGTGCTAAACTAGCTTTACCGATTTTAGCTACTGGTTCTATTGCGGGTATAGTTGATGCTATAGATAGAGAAAATATATTATATTTAACAAAATTTCCTAAAATTGGAGATAAATTAGCTCGCCAAATAATTTTGGATTTAAAGGGTAAAATAAATATAGATGTAACAGATGAAATAGAAAATGATGAAACAGAAGATTTAATAGATACTTTAGTAGCTTTAGGGTATAAACAAGTAGAAATAAAGAAAGTAATTGGTCAAATAGATAGAAGCAATACATTAGAAGAACAAGTTAAAGAAGCATTAAAATTACTATTAAAGTAGGTGTGATATGAATAAAGGTTTTACATTAGTTGAACTTATGGCGGTATTAGTGTTAATTGTTATTATAGCTTCTATTGGTTATGCTGGAATTACAGCGGTTCAGAGAAATATTAATCAAAACTTGTGGGAAGCTACAGTTGAAGAAATAGAAACGGGAGCTGTAAAATATGGGCAAGATAATTTAAATGCTTTAAATACTAATGAAACATGTAATATTGATGGTAGTGAAACTAGAAATTGTATAGAGGTAACTGTAGAATTCTTAATAAATAGTAATTATATTGATACTGATGAAGTAGATGATAGCGAAAAAGAAATAATAACTAATAATGTAACTGGGGAAATAGTTAATGATAATATAGTATGTATTTATTTAGAAAATAATCGAGTATATGCAGAATATCAAGAATAGTGCTTGCTATTCTTTTTCTTTGTATGATAAAATAGATATCGGAGGATTAATTATGGAAAAATATGTGTATTTGTTTAATGAAGGAAACAAAGATATGCGAAATCTTCTAGGTGGTAAGGGTGCAAACCTTGCAGAAATGACTAATATTGGTCTTCCTGTTCCTAGAGGATTTACTGTTACAACAGAAGCTTGTAACAAATACTATGATGATGGTAAAGTTCTAGATGATGCCATTGTTGAAGAAATTAAAAGTAATCTAGAAAAATTAGAAAGTATCACTGGTAAAAAATTTGGTGATTTAGAAAATCCCCTTTTAGTAAGTGTTAGAAGTGGTGCTAGAGCAAGTATGCCAGGAATGATGGATACTGTACTTAATCTTGGCTTAAATGATGAAATAGCTGCATCTTTTGCAAGCAAGATTAATAACAAAAGATTTGTATATGATTCATACAGAAGATTTATTCAAATGTTTGCTGATGTAGTTAAAGGTTATTCAAAGAGTAAGTTTGAGAGTATCATTGATGAAGTAAAGGCCGAAAAAGGTGTTAAAGATGATATTGAACTTGATGAGAGTGATATGGTTTTATTAACAGATAAATTTAAGAACGCTTACAAGGAATTTGCAGGGGAAGATTTCCCACAAGATCCATTTACGCAATTAATTGAAGCTGTTAAAGCAGTATTTAGAAGTTGGAATAATGAAAGAGCTATATATTATAGAAGAATAAATGATATTCCTGGCTCTTGGGGAACTGCTGTAAATGTTCAAGAAATGGTTTATGGTAATAGTGGCAATACTTCTGGTACAGGGGTAGCCTTCACCAGAAATCCTGCAACTGGAGAAAAGAAATTATTTGGAGAATACCTAATCAATGCTCAAGGTGAAGATGTTGTTGCAGGTATTCGTACGCCTTCAGAAATTGATACTCTAAAAGAAGTTATGCCTGATGTGTATGATGAATTTGTGCGTATTGCTAATTTACTTGAAGATCACTACTCTGATATGCAAGATATGGAATTTACAATTGAAAATGGTAAATTATTCATACTTCAAACTAGAAATGGTAAAAGAACAGCTAATGCTGCAGTAAAAATTGCCGTTGACCTTGTTAGTGAAGGTAAAATCAGCAAAGAAGATGCTGTATTAATGGTTGATCCAAAGAGTTTGGATGCATTACTTCATCCAACATTTACTGATAGTGCTATTAAAAATGGGGAAGTTATTGGTAAAGGTCTTGCAGCATCACCTGGAGCAGGAACTGGTAAAATTTATTTTAATGCTGCAGATGTAATCGAAGCTCACAAAAATAAAGAAGATGCTATTTTAGTTAGACTTGAAACATCTCCAGAAGATATTGAAGGAATGAATTCAAGTAAAGGTGTACTAACTATTCGTGGTGGTATGACTTCTCATGCTGCCGTTGTTGCTCGTGGTATGGGTATTTGCTGTGTATCTGGAGTTGGCTCATTTAGTATCGATGAAGAAGCTAAAACTCTAACTACTGATAGTGGCAAAGTTTATCATGAAGGAGATTATATTTCTATTGATGGTTCAACTGGTTTAGTATATGATGGTAAACTTGAAATGAAGGAAGCATCAATTAGTGGAGACTTTGAAACATTTATGTCTTGGGCCGATGAAGCAAGAGATTTGCGTATTCGGACTAATGCTGATACTCCAAAAGATGCTATTCAAGCAAGAAAGTTTGGAGCAGAAGGAATTGGTTTATGTCGAACTGAACATATGTTTTTTGAAAAAGACAGAATATTTAATTTTAGAAAAATGATTTGTGCAACAACTCTTGAAGAAAGAAAAGCTGCACTTGATAAAATACTTCCATATCAAAGAAAAGACTTTGAAGGATTATATGAAGCAATGGCACCATACAGTGTAGTTATTAGATATTTAGATCCACCTCTACACGAATTCTTACCAAAAACCGAAGCTGAAATTAAAGAACTTGCTGAAGATTTAGGTAAGAGTGTTGATGAACTTCATAAAGTTATTGATTCACTTAAAGAATTTAATCCAATGATGGGGCATCGTGGTTGTCGTTTAGCAATAACTTATCCAGAAATTGCCGAAATGCAAACTAGAGCAGTTATTGAAGCGGCAATTAATGTTGGTAAAAAAGGTATTAAAGTAAAACCAGAAATTATGATTCCTTTAGTTGGAGAAGTAAAAGAATTAGAATATGTTAAAGATATAGTTGTTCGTGTTGCTGATGAAGTAATAAAAGAAAATAATGCTGATTTAGAATATGAAGTTGGAACAATGATTGAAATTCCAAGAGCAGCATTACTTGCTGATAAAATTGCTAGTGTTGCAGACTTCTTTAGCTTTGGTACAAACGACTTAACGCAAATGACTTATGGTTTTTCGAGAGATGATGCCGGAAAATTCTTGGATGCTTATTATGAAAAAGGTATTTTTGAATTTGATCCATTTGCTAAAGTTGATACTGAAGGTGTTGGTCTTTTAATGCATTTGGCTAGCGAAAAGGGCAGAAGCGTTAATAAGGAATTAAGTTTAGGTATCTGTGGGGAACATGGTGGAGATCCATCAAGTATTGCATTCTGTGATAAATTAGGATTTAATTATGTATCATGTTCACCATTTAGAGTACCAATTGCTAGACTTGCAGCAGCACAAGCAGCAATCAGAAGAAAAAGAGAAAATTAGTAAAATGAGTTTCGTTGAAACTCATTTTTTAAATCTTCAAAATATGTAAAGCAATTAAATTTTTATCAAAATATAATTGAAATATACAAAAATTAATGTTAGAATTTATACTAAAGTAGAGGTAGTTTATGAATAATGAAATTAATACTGTAAATGATGTAGAATTTTTAGCCACTCCAAATGTAATTGGAGAAAATAATTTAGATAATAAAAAAAGAAGAAAGAAGAAGTTTATTATAATTGGTATTGTATTGGGTGTTATAGTACTAATATTTCTAGGTATATTTATATATATCAAAGTTTGTTTTTCAGCTCAAAATTATATTGAAAATAAAATGGATAACATATCTTTATTTATTGATGATGTTTTTGAAGGAATCAATTATGAATTTGATAAAGATTATATATTTGAAGGTAATCTAGATGTTAAAACGGATGTAAGTGAGTTTTCATCTTTAAATAATACTAATCTAGATTTTACAGCTGAACTTTCTTATAATAAGCAAATATTAAATATATATACTGATTTATTAAAAGATAATGAAGATTTTTTCGATTCTCAGTTTTATGTAGATGAAAATAACTTTTATATTAACTCAGATGATTTATATCCATCAGTCTTATATACTAGTTTAGATGAAAGTATTTTTAATGATTTTGGTAATAGAGATATTAAAGATATATTTAAATCATTTTTTAGTTATTTAGAAACTGTTATAGTTGCTGCGGATGTAAATACAGAAATTAAAGGATTAAATGCTATTTATACTTATAATATTAATAGTGTTGATATTAATAAATTGAATGAGTTAATAGATAGTGATAATGCTTTAAGTAGTTTTTTAAGTATTTTAGGTATGGAGGATATAACTGATGCTCGTAATGTTTATTTTGAAGTATCTGTTAGTTTACCAAGTGCTAAATTGGAAGATTTTAGAGCAAATATCGATGGAGTTGAAATAAAATTAAATAAAATTAATAATAATAATTATGAAATTGTTATAAATGATACTGCAGCAATCGATGTAAATGTTAATAATGATGAAGTAACTATAAGTTTGGCAGTTGATGATGGAGAACTTTTAGTTGAATATAATAAAAAAACACATGATTTTAAATTTTATATAAGAGAATATGCTTATGTAGATGATTATATATTTAATATTGAGATTTATAATAATAATGACGATGAGAAAAATATAATATTTGATTATAGTTCTGAATATAATGGAACTGATTTAAATATTGATTTAACAACTACAAAAACAGATGATAATAACTCACTAGTTAGTGGAACTATGGATTTGCAAGTATATGAATTAATTCTTAATTTAGATTATGAAATAAATGTTGATATAGGTGATGATTTAGTTAAAAATCAAACATTTAGTAATATAAAAGATATTAATTCTTTAACTCGCAAAGAAGATGAAGAGTTTGCAAATAATATGTTTAATTTATTAAATAGTCTTGATTTGGCGGAATTTTCTGGCTTAGGCTTTTATACTGAAGAAGTATTTTTGTTGGGATGTTCAGAAATATATAATGCAGCATTAGCATATTTTGAAAATACTAATGAGAATGGTTGTATTAGTGTTGGAGCATTAGAAGGTTTAGAGTATCCTGCCAGTATGATATTTGGAACTGTTACATATAATAATGGAGATTTGTTATTTACTTTAGCATATGATGATTATATGATAATAAATTCATCTTATAATGAATTTGAAGCAAATGTGGAAGAATATGATATCTATAAACTATCTGATGCATTTTCCGTATGTTATCCAGATGAATAATTAAATGGGCTTTAATGAAGCTCATTTTTTAGTTTAACAATTGAAAATATTTTAAAGTTTAGATTGAAAATCAATTGACAATGTCATAGATATATGATAAAGTTTTATTGAGTGGTGCCTAGGAAACTTTTGAAGCCCTAGGTCATTTTTTATTTAAGGGGGAAATATGAAACAATATAAAACAGATGAAGAATTATTAGATTATCTAGAAGCCAAAAATGTTACTATTAAAAATAGAAAATTTGCTTTGAAAAAATTAGAAAAATATACTTATTATTCTATAGTTAATAGTTATAAATATAATTTTAAAGATGCTAATAATGATTATTTTCCTAATGTTTCTTTTGAAGAAATATATGCTTTATATGAATTTGATAAAAACTTGAAATTGATAATGTTAAAATATGCTTTATAAGTTGAATCTTTTATTAAATCTTTAATATCAAATCATATTTCTAATATATATGGCATAGATGTTTATTTAAATGTTAATAACTTAGACAATAAAGCCAACTTAGCGGTTAGAAAAAGATTAATTGATAAAATAAATGAGGATATTAATCATAACTATGGTATTCATCTTGCAATTACTCATTATATAGATAATTATGGTTTTGTTCCGCCGTTTGTTTTAACTAAAATATTAACATTTGGAGTTATTAGTAGTTATTATGGGTTGTTAGAACAAAGTGATAGGCAAATAATTGCAAAGAGATTTAAAATATCAGATGTATTGTTAAAACAAATTTTGAAGTGCTTAACCAATATCAGAAATATTTGTGCTCATAATGATCGTTTATTTTGCTATCGAGATAAATATACTTTGAAATTTAAAGAGATTGATTCTAATTATACACCAAAGGATAATCTTACGAATTTGTACATGATGATTAGAGCAATGCAAATACTTTTAGAAAAAAGGCAGTATAACAGTTTAGTAAAAGCTGTAGAAAAAGAAATAAATAAGTTAAATAATAAGTTGAATTCTATAAATATTAATAATATTTTAAGAATTATGGGTTATCCTAATGTATGAATTTAAATGTTTGTAATATAATATTATTGAGTTGTGCTTAGAAAACTTTAGAAGCTCTAAGTCATTCAAAACCTAGTTTTCACAACTAGGTTTTTATATTATAATTTATTTAAATTATATATATAATTGTCTTTTAAACAGAGCGGTGTATAAACAGTATTCTGAAATCAAAAAAGGTTTTGAAAGATTATTTTTCTTATGTTTTGAACGATTGAACGATTTATTGAACGATTGAACGATTACAACTGAATAGTTGTTTTTCTTAATCTTTTTTGCTATAATATCCAACCGATGTGTATGAAGTGGGAAGAAAAAGGAGCACTGGGAGTTAGGTATTTACTAAAATATATTGAAAATCCTAATAGTGCTTATCTAGATGTTGTTAAAGATAATATAAATGAAATTAAATTTTTTAGTTATTTAATGCTTTTTTGTAATAATATGGATGAGTTATATACATCTATTCCAGAACTATTATTAAAAGATATTTTTGAGTGTGCTCCAATTAAATATATAAATTATGTAAATGGATGCAAACAAAGTAAAATATATGAATATGGTTCTGGGTTTTATTCTAATCATCATGGCTTATATCACAGTAAACTTAGATTAATTCGTAATGCTTTAGCCCACGGTGATTTTACTTTTGATGGCAATATTATAAATATCTGTGATGGCTCTTTTAAATGTCATTTTGATTTAAAATGGTTTTTCTCTTTGGCTTCTATTAGTCTATCTAATAATAAAACAACTATTCAAAAAGATATAACAGATTATAGTGTAATTGGAACAGTTGATTATACAAACTATCAAACTAAAGATTTAAAAGATTTGTTTGATCAAGGCAAATTATCCATTTTAAAATTTACATGTGTTGCAAGTAGTAGTAAAGATGTTGAAAATAAACTAAATATAACTGATTTAAGTTTCGATTGTTTAATGACTGTTTATTTAAATATTTTAACAGAAAAATTAAAACAAGGCTACTTTCTAAAAGATGCTATTAAAATATTGCATCAAGCATTTAAAGGTATTTTAAAAGTAGAAATAATACCTATTAATAGTAAAAGTTTAAATAATCCATATTTTAATAATTTGCCAATTAATGAAGCAATTAACTATTTAATAAATGAATTAGGAAGAAATTCTAGAATTACTAAAAATACCATAGATGTTAAAACTATCGATTCTTTATTAGATAAATTAATAAATAATGAAAATATTCCCTTATCTTTAGAGTATGAATTACCAGATTTATTAGAATACTTAATTAGAGTATATTCTTATATTTTATTTGCTATAATTTATAAAGGCCATAATCCTGGCATAATGGCTGAAGAAGTGTTTAAGGAATATGCCGGCAATATTACTTTAGGATTTAAACATGCCAAAAATGTTTGGCTAGAATATATAAAAAGAATAACTAAAGGAATAAATATATTAAAAGAAAAAAATATGCTTAATGAATTAGTGATATTTGAAGAAAGGCTATGGGTATATCAAAACAAATTAGCAATTCTAGAAGAAGATGATATTTATGCTTTACTTTTTAGTAATATTCGTAATGCTTTAACTCATGATTTTGTAACACTTAGTGATGCCTTTATAAAAATAGAAGCAAGGGAATCACCAGTGGATATACCTAAAATAAATAGTAAAACCAAAGAAGTAGAGTATAGTACTTTTAAAAATAATAGTCAAACTATGGAATTAATAACAGATATTGATACTTTTTTAAGTATAATTGATAGATTATATGAATTAGAAGGATTAAAAGTAAGTGTAAATATATCTAAATACCGTAAAAGAAAGAATTATTTACAAAATATTCCTTGATTTAGAAAAAATACTATTATATAATTTATTTTGTAGATAGGAGAATCAAAATGGATTGGTTAAGCATTAGAGAATTATTAATTGATACTTTTAAATTAGTGATAGTTGTTTTTATAATTCTTTTTTTAATGATATATGTTGTATCAGTTACCCAAGTTGTGGGTAGTTCTATGATACCTAATTTGCATGATGGCGATGTTTTAATATTAAGTAAAGCTAGTTACCGTATTTTTGATGTAAAAAGAGGAGACATTATATCACTAGATTATGAAGATACTAAATATTTAATTAAAAGAGTTATAGGATTACCTGGAGATGATATTGATATAGTTGATAATCAACTTTATATAAATGGGGAAGTATACAAAGAAGATTATTTAGATGATGATCTTAATTATGATGATTTTTCTTTGCAAGATTTAGGATATGCAACAATTCCTGAAGATTACTATTTAGTTTTAGGAGATAATCGTGAAGATTCTATAGATAGTAGGGAAATTGGTTTAATTAGTAAAGATGAAATAAATGGTAAAATAGTCTTAAGAATATGGCCAATAAATAAAATTAGTTTATTTTAGAAAAATATTAACTAACCTCTCATAAAATATTATGGGAGGTTTTAATTTGTGTCGAATTTTGTCGAAAAATGTTGATTATATGAGAGTTTTGTGGTATATTAAAGTCAGCTAGAAAGGGAGGTTATTATGGATAAGAGAAAAGTTATAATTTTAGCTATTGTATTATTCCTTATCATTGGACTTGGAACATTTGTTTTTGCAGGTGGATCTGAAGAAAATGAAGGTGGCCAAGGTGGTAATACAATTAATACACCAAATAATGATGGTGATGATAATGGCCAAGGCACTCCAAGCGATGATGTCGATGGAGAAACTGAAGGGGAAGGAGGAAATACAGGAAATCAAAATAGACCAGCTGGTGGAAATGTAGCTGACGATGATGAAGAATTAGTTGTTGGTGATAATGAAAATGAAAATCAAGATGGACAAAATACAGATAATACTAAAGCTGAATTACTTGCTCAATTACAAGCAATTAAAGAAAAAATAGAAAAAGCTGAAGATTTAGATGATATAGATTCTGCAAG
>CALVKM010000015.1 GCA_944332705.1 uncultured Bacilli bacterium | reverse complement strand
AAAAAAGTATGATAAAATACAGAAAAGTAAAGAGGTGGAATAATGACTTATATTTTTGGACATAAAAATCCTGATACCGATAGTGTGTGCTCTAGTATTGCTTTATCTTATTTAAAAAATGAACTTGGAGGTAAAACAGCACCAAAAGTACTGGGTAATATTAATAATGAAACTAAATTTGTATTAGATTATTTTAAGGTGCCAGTACCAAGTTATCTAAATGATGTTAGAGTTAGAATAAAAAATATTAAATATGATAAAAAAGCTTATATATTTGAAGAAGAATCAATTAATGATGCTTTTAATGTTATGCAAAAACAAAACTTAACTGCTATACCTTTAATTGATGATAAAAAGAAGTTAACAGGTTATGTTACTTTAAAAGAAATAGCTAAATATTTAATTAATGGAAATAAAGATATAGTTAATACAACTCTTGATAATATTATTGAAACATTAGATGCTAAAGTAATCGTTAAATGTGATGATTTAATTTCTGGGGATATCTTAATTGCTGGACTACAAAGTAAAACTATTGAATCATCATTTAGATTATCAGAAAGAGATATTTTGATTGTTGGAGATAGATATAAAGTATTAAACTTTGCAATTGATTCAAAAGTTAAATTAATTATTTTACCCCTTAATGTTAATGTAGATAAAAAAATAATTAAGAAAGCTGAAAAAAATGGTGTAAATATAATTGCATCTGAATTTGATAGCTTTCAAATTGCTAATAAAATTTTACTTAGTAATTTTATTAAAAGTATTAACTTAAATAAGAGTCCTGTTACGGTTAATAATGAAGATTATTATACTGATTTTAAAAACATGGCTCATAGAGTGAATCATTCTAATTATCCTGTTATCAATAATAAGGGTGAATGTTTAGGCTTAATTAGACTAACAGGACCTAATGATTATGAAAAACAAAAAGTAATTTTAGTTGATCATAATAATTTTGCTCAATCTGTTGATGGGTTAGATGAAGCGAATATTTTAGAAATAATTGACCATCATAATCTTGGAGCTATTGGAACTAGTTTGCCAATAAATTTTCGTAGTAAACCAGTAGGTTGTACCTCAACTATGATTTATGACATGTATAAAGAAGAGCATGTGGCAATACCTAAAAATATGGCGGGTTTAATGCTTTCCGCAATTTTATCTGATACGCTGCTTTTAACTAGTCCAACAACAACTGAAGATGATAGATTTGCAGCAGTAAAGCTAGCAAGTATAGCAAAAGTAGATATTGATACATATGGTATAGAAATGCTTAAAGCTGCAAGTTCAATTGAAGGTAAATCTCCAGAAGAATTAATTAAAACTGACTTTAAATCATATGTTGTTGGTGATAAACTTTTAGGCATTAGTCAAATCATGACAATGGATATTGATACTATAGAAAATCATATGGATGAATATATTGCTAAACTTAATGAAATGGTGGAACTTAATTATAGCATTGTAACGATATTTATAACTGATATTATTAAAAATGGTTCTTATGTTTTATATAATGAAAAAGCTAGTGAGATAATTAAAGATGCTTTTGGTTTAAAAAGTATTCATCAATGTATGTTTTTGCCAAAAATAGTATCTCGTAAAAAACAAATTCAACCAAATATAATAAGTGTATTAGAAGGTGATTAAATGAAAGCCCTTGTAACTGGAGCATCATCAGGTATAGGTAAGGAAATTGCTTATTATTTAGCAAGTTTAGGAATTGATTTAATAATTGTTGCTAGAAACAAAGAGGATTTAGAAAAAATAAAAAAAGATGTGAATGTTAATGTTAAAATAATAACTATGGATTTAATAATCCGCGATAATGTTTTTAAATTATATGATATGGTTAAGAGTGATGATATTGATATCTTAATCAATAATGCTGGTTTTGGTTTGTTTGGAACATTTGATGAAACAGATCTTTCTAGAGAACTGGAAATGATTGATTTAAATGTTACTACTTATCATATATTAACTAAATTGTTTTTAAAAGATTTTCTAAAGAAAGAAACTGGTTACATACTAAATGTTTGCTCTAGTGCTGGTTTCATGGCTGGACCTCGTCTTAGTACTTATTATGCCACTAAAAATTATATAACAAAGCTTACTTTAGCTATTAATGAAGAATTAAGACAAAAGGGAAGTAATGTTAGTATTTCTGCTCTTTGTCCTGGACCAGTAAATACCAACTTTAATAAAGTTGCTCATGGTGAGTTTGCAATTAATGAGATTAGCCCTAAATATGTGGCTAAACTAGGAATAGATAAAATGTTTAAGAAGAAAATGTTAATTGTTCCAACTCTCAAAATGAAATTAACTTTATTCTTAACAAGGCTTGTTCCACTTAGATTACAATTAATAATCGCTTATCATATACAAGGAAGGAAATTAGGGAAAAAATAATCAATAAACTGGTTATTTTTTCCTTTATCCCAAAATTGGGAAGCAAAATGCCCCAAAAATAGGAAATGAAATGCCCCAAAATTAGGAAATGAAAAACCCCAAAATTAGGAAATGAGTATATACAAATTATAATAAATAGTGTATAATAATGTCATGGAGGTTATAAAAATGCAATATATTAAAAGAATAACTGATAAAGAAATTGAAAAAAAATTACGAACTTCAGGTGCTGTTGTTATTAGGGGACCCAAATGGTGTGGAAAAACTACAAGTGCAAAACAATATGCTAAAAGTATTTTGGAAATGCAAAATCCAGATATGACTGATAATTATGTGAAAATAGCCAATGTAAAACCATCTTTATTATTAGAGGGTGAAAAACCTAGACTTATTGATGAGTGGCAAATAGCACCAAAACTTTGGAATGCAGTAAGATATGCAGTTGATAATTCTGGGGATATTAATCAATTTATTTTAACAGGATCAGCAACTCCAGTAGAAGATGATACTATGCATAGTGGAACAGGTCGATTTGCCTTTGTAAATATGAAACCATTATCTTTATATGAAAGTGGAGAATCAAATGGTAGTATCTCTCTTAAGGACATAGTTGAAGGAAAAAATGATATTGATGGCAAAAAATCAAATTTAACTTATGAAGATTTGGCATATGTTTTGTGCCGTGGTGGGTGGCCAAACTCTTTGAAGATGGATAGAAACGATGCTTTGGAAGTAGCTAAAAACTATATAGATGCTTTGGTTAATTCAGATATTTCTCGTGTTGATGGTGTTAAAAGAGACCCGGAATTAGCTAGATTTATTTTAAAAGCATATGCTCGTCAGGTTGCAACAATTGGATCTAACCAAGCTTTGTATGAAGATGTAAAAGTAAATTTTGGGGAAGTTTCAGAAAAAACTATTAATGATTATTTGAATGTATTGAAAAGATTATATATTATTGAAGAAATAGAAGCTTGGAATCCAAATATTAGAAGTAAAACAACAATTAGAACTTCTCCCAAAAAAACTATGGTTGATTCGTCTTTAGCAACTGCTGCTTTAGGTTGCACATATCAAGAATTAATGTATGATGTTGATACTTTTGGATTAATGTTTGAAAATTTAGTTAATCGTGACTTAAGTATTTATGCATCATCTATTGGAGGAAGTCTTAAACATTATCGTGACAGATATGGATTAGAGTGTGATAATATTTTGCATTTTGATAATAAATATGCTTTAATAGAAGTAAAATTAGGAGTTAATAAAATACCTGAAGCTGAAGAACATTTATTAAAATTAAAAAATTTGATAAAAGAAAATCAACCTAAAATGGGTGAGCCATTATTTATGATGGTAATTACAGGAACAGAAATGGCTTATAAAACCGAAGGAAATGTACTAGTAGTACCTATAGGTTGCTTAAAAGACTAATTAAAACAATCATGCATTTTTGCATGATTGTTTTAGTATTCAGTAACATATAAATCAATGTATTCTTCTAGTGTTAAATCTTCATCATGAATAATTTTAGCGGCTTCCATTCCTACATATCTAATATGCCAATTTTCAAATTGATAGCCAGTTATATAAGTTTTATCTTCGGGAAATCTAATAATAAATCCCCATCTATAAGCATTATTACTAAGCCATTCAAAATCACTATCAGTAAGTCTAGTTGAAGATGTAATTGCAGTATTTTTTAAATCAATAGATAGACCTGTTTGGTGTTCTGAGTATCCCGGACGAGCAGAGTAGGTATCGGCAGCTTCTACGCCATCACTAGCTACATAATTATTATATAAAGTTCTTTGGAAAGATTCTCCTCTAAATGCAGTTGTTGGCATTAAATTGATACCAATTTCTTCTTCGGCAGCTTTTTGTAATTCTTTAAATGGTTCAACAATTATTTCCCGCATTGGTACATTATTGCCATAAGCACCTGGTACATATGCTAAATCATCAGGTTCATAACCACTAGGTAAATAGTGATATTTATTGACAATTACCAGTAAATCATTAGGATCTTCTACTTCTACAGTGTCAGTGTATACTGGTAAATCCAACTTAATATTTACAAAGGTTACTACCTCTTCATAACTATAATCGTTTTCTTCATAATATGTATTATATCTATCTATTTTTTCAACATCAAAATTTTTAATATTATAATAATTACTTATATCAACATAATCTATATTTTCTAACTTTGCAATGTTTTTTTCACTTAACTTAGTTATATAATTAATTTCTTTACCGTTGTATCCTTTTGGTAAAAATGTAGTTAAGATACTTGTAAAGTTATCACTATCAACAAATTCTATATCTTTGTACTCACTTAAATATTCTTCATTATAAATATTATTAAGTAAAACAAATTCTAAGACTTTAGAATATTCATCCTCCGGAATATTATATTCATTCATAAGTTTAGATACTTCACTAACTATTTTTTCTTCTTTAAAGTATTTATCATAAACAAAATAAGTGCTTATACCTATAATTATAATTATAGGTATAAGTATTTTAATACTTTTCTTTATTTTCTTTTTTCTTCTAGCCATATATATCACCTTAAAAAATTATAGCACAGATTATACATTTATTGTAGATTTATTTTTAAAATTAATATATAATATTGGTTGTAAGTAAAGGAGAATTAAATTATGTTTGAATATATGGGTGATAGAATTAGTAATGCTATAAAAAATATTCGAGGTATGGGTAAAATTACTGAAGATAATATTTCTGATGCCATGCGTGAAATTAGAATAGCCTTGTTAGAGGCAGATGTTAACTATCAAGTTGTTAAAGAGTTTGTTTCTGATGTAAAAGAAAAGGCTTTAAATGCGGAAGTTGAAAAAAGTTTAAAACCTGATGAACTTTTCTTAAAAATAGTTAAAGATGAATTAGTATCTTTACTTGGTGGAGATTATGTTCCTCTTGAGGTATCAAAAAAACCAACTATTTTAATGCTTGTTGGTCTTCAAGGAAGTGGTAAAACTACAACTGCTGGGAAGCTTGCTAATTATTTAAGAAAAAAACACAATAAAAAACCACTTTTAATTGCAGCTGATATTTATCGTCCTGCAGCAATAGAACAACTTAAAACTATTGGTAAGAGTTTAAATGTTCCAGTATTTAGTGAAGAAAGATCGGTTGTTGAAATAGTTAATGATGGAATAAATTATGCAAAAGAAGAAAATTTAGATTATATAATCATCGATACGGCAGGAAGATTACAAATAGATGAAGAATTAATGCAAGAATTAAAAGATATTGATGCATCTCATCATCCTCATGAAAAAATATTAGTTATTGATGGGTCAATGGGACAAGATGCTATCAATGTTATTACTGGTTTTAATGAATCTCTAAACTTGACAGGTTGTATTCTTACTAAACTTGATGGTAATACTAAAGGTGGGGTAGCATTATCTGTTAGACACTTAACACATATTCCAATTAAATTTGTTGGTAATTCTGAAAAAATGGATGGATTATCCGAGTTTTATCCAGAAAGAATGGCTGATAGAATCCTTGATATGGGAGATATCCTTGAAATAGTTTCCAAAGTAGAAGATGTAATTGATGAAGATGAGGCTAAAAGACAAGCTATAAAAATGAAAAAAGGAACCTTTGATCTAGATGATTTCTTACAAACACTCGCTCAAATTAAAAAATTAGGACCCCTAGAAAATATTTTAAAAATGCTTCCGCAAGCTAGAAAAATGGGCCTTAATAATATTTCAATTGATCCTAAAGAATTTGCTCATATTGAAGCTATAATTCAGTCAATGACAATGTATGAGCGAAGACACCCAGAAATACTTAAAGCAACAAGAAAACAAAGAATTGCTAAAGGTAGTGGCAGAAGTGTTGAAGAGGTAAATAGATTATTAAAACAATTTGAAACTATGAAAGAAATGATGAAGAAAATAAATAATGGGAACTTAAAAATGCCTTTTTAAGCTCCCAATTTTTTTATTTTATTAAAATATCTCTTTTTGAATAGTATCAAGCAATGAATCTTTGTTAGAATAAAATGAGATATATTCTTGTATTTTATGTATATCTAATTTATCTGCTTGACTCCTATAATTTGCTATAATTTCTTTATAATAATCAAAAGGAATTTTCTTTTTCTTTTTTATTAATTCAATTAACATTCTTTCTTTATCATAAATATATACATT
The DNA here is from genome assembly GCA_944332705.1 of uncultured Bacilli bacterium. GTDB lineage: Bacteria > Bacillota_I > Bacilli_A > RF39 > UBA660 > Onthocola_B. The sequence continues at coordinate 20,745 of CALVKM010000015.1, read as the reverse complement.
AGCATTTTCTATTTTTGTTCTTTTTTTACCAAGTTCTAATACTTCTTTAGGAATAAATACTTGAATAATATTTTTATCATGTATTCTAGTATGATTTCTTGATGTAGCTACATAATATACATCAGGAATAACATCGGTTAAATCTAAATAGTAAAATGCTGAATCATTTGTTAAAATAGCATCCGGATACTTTTTAGATATAATTTCTAATGTTCCAACATATTCTTTATCAGAATATAAACCAAATTGAACTTTAAAAATTTCTTTATTTTCTAAAGCTTTATTCAATTTATAAGTAGAATTATATTTTTTCTTTAATTCTTTTCTAAAAAATAACATAATTAATCACCACATTAATTTTAACTTTTTTATTCACAAAAGTCAATAATTTGTGAATAAAAAAGTAAATACAATCATATATACCATCTCCTTGGCTCTATATAATAGCACAGTCATTTTAAAAAAAATGTCGAATAAAGTCGAAGATACTAAAAAACATGAAAAAATGTCATTTTTTCATGTTTTTAACTTTCTTTTTAAAATATTTTCATACTTATCTAGGGCTTTATTTGGTATTATTCCTAAATTAAGTATTCTTTTATAATATTCAACTGGTTCTATAAATTTAGGTATTTCAATAATTTTCTTTATTAAATATAAAGCTTCATCTTTATCATGCATGTATATCATAAAAATTTCCAAAGCTATGCTTTTGCCAACAACATAAGGAAGTGTATTAATTGCTACTTTATAGCTTTCAGGATTAATAATAAAATCTGAATAACATCTTATTAAGTTATCATTATATATAGCATAGCTTAATGCTTCATTTTTAAAAGTGTTACTAAAATAATAATTACAAATCATATCAAAAAACATACTTACAATTTCAATGTAATTAGAATTTATATAAAATAAGTAGGGATGAAAATTACTTAAAAATTCTATTGCGTGTCCAATTTCATGCAATTTGACTTTGAGAAGAATTTGTGCTATCATATGTAATATGAAACAGGTTGTTCTACAAACCGGTTTACTGATTGATTTTCAATCTTGCCGGTCGGAGCAACCTGTTTTTTGTGACTTCTTCTAATAAATAAATTCTTTCTAAGCGAAAATGTTTTTGGCCGTTATCGCGTAATACTGTATCAAACTCTACAATATAATTTTGACCATCTATTGTTATTGGAGTAGCATAATAATCCCAATTTTTATATTGAGAACGAGATTTAGTTTCGCTATCACGAGCTATTATTTGACCATTTTCGATAATTTTATCTAAATGCTGAAATACTTCTATATGTTCAGACAGTAATTTTTTTTGATTAGTGTTTCTGACTGTTTTGGCAATACTTTCTTTAATATCACTATTAGAAACATAAATATTCTCTCCATTATTTTTAAATACATTTTTCCCTATTTTTGAAAATACTTCTTTTGCTTTATTAAAAATCATCATTTGACTTTGAGTACTATAATCTATTGGTATCTTTGTTTTATTTGTTTCAATATTAATATCAGTTTGAAAATTTTCTTTTATACTATTAACATAATCATAAATAGCACAATTAATATTTTGATAAGTATTAATTGTATTATTTATTTGATTATTTTGTTGTTTATTTGAATTAGCACCTGGAGAAAATATAGATGTTGCTCCACTGATACCACCTAGAGCAGAATCCATTACACTTTCGAAATCTTTTTCTTTAAGTACCAAGGTTTCACCTCCTTAGCTCTATATAATAGCACAGTCATTTTAAAAAAAATGTCGAATAAAGTCGAAGATACTAAAAAACATGAAAAAATGTCATTTTTTCATGTTTTTAACTTTCTTTTTAAAATATTTTCATACTTATCTAGGGCTTTATTTGGTATTATTCCTAAATTAAGTATTCTTTTATAATATTCAACTGGTTCTATAAATTTAGGTATTTCAATAATTTTCTTTATTAAATATAAAGCTTCATCTTTATCATGCATGTATATCATAAAAATTTCCAAAGCTATGCTTTTGCCAACAACATAAGGAAGTGTATTAATTGCTACTTTATAGCTTTCAGGATTAATAATAAAATCTGAATAACATCTTATTAAGTTATCATTATATATAGCATAGCTTAATGCTTCATTTTTAAAAGTGTTACTAAAATAATAATTACAAATCATATCAAAAAACATACTTACAATTTCAATGTAATTAGAATTTATATAAAATAAGTAGGGATGAAAATTACTTAAAAATTCTATTGCGTGTCCCATTTCATGAGCAATTATAGGAATATAATCATAGTCGTTAAATTCAGGATCCATACATATTATACATTTATAATTATTATTGTGAGGATAAAAGTGTGATTCTCCTAAAAATGGAACATCTAAATCTCTATATATTAAAATATTTTTATCTTTATTTTTGTATATTTGTAAAAATATATTAAAAAAATATTCATTAGTTCCATTTTTAAAGAAATCATAAAGAAGTTCAAATATATCATCATTACTTAATTTAATACTTGATTCATAATCAAAACATAAATCTTCTTTTTTTCTTATTTCATCTACTATATCTAATAAATATTGATATTTTAAAAGTAATAATCTATTTTCTTCTTCAAAGTCATTATAATCAAAATACTCTGTATGATCTCTCCAATAATCTAGGTATAAGATATTTAAAGTTTGTTTAGCTTTAATATCTTGAGGATTAATTTTAACTCTTTTATAACATTCATATAACATTTTTTTAAATTTACTATCCATAATACTTCACTTAAGTTAATATATTAACACATTTTATAACTTTTTTAAATAAATTACTTTATTATAATTATATTTTTTGTTATAATTTATTATAGAATAGGTGATAAAAATGACTAAAGAAAATATTAGAAAAGTAATACTTGCTATTTTATTTGTATTAATACTTGTCGTAATAGCACTATTTATTGGTAGATTTACATATTCATATTTAGGTCCAGCACCAACAGATGAATTAACTGGAACTGGTGAAGTAACACCAAGTGGAGATACAATTATATTTAGTAAAGGTAATGATTTAAGTTTATCGGCATCAACTGATAACTTTCATACAGGTTCTGGTAACTTAACGGATACTACTAATCCGCAGGTAAGACTTATAGCAAGTAGTGATACAAATGATGCATCAACAACATATTTTGCAGGAATAAGAATATATGAAAATACTTACTCTTATTCAACCGATAATAATACTGCAGAATTAATACTTAGTGTATATGATGAAAATGGTACATTACTTGAAGCAAGTAGTGATACATTATCGTTTGTTGAAGTAGGTGGAGTAAAAGGTTTTGATATAACAGGTTTAACTGGAGCATATAATATAGCAATAGATCACCCAATAAGTACAACTAGTTCTTCTAGCGGAACAACTCACACATGGACATTTACATTAACATTTGTTAATTTAGATACAGATCAATCAATAAATGAAACAGCTAATTTAGAAATGGAAGTAGTACTACAAAAAGATAGAATAGAAATGCCACCAGTTTTATTAGCTGATTATATAATTGGCTTATATACAACAGATGGAGAAAATGGATTATATTATCATGATGCAGATTTAGCAAATGGGGCGGAAGATAATGGTTATCGTTATTCTGGAGCAAATCCAAATAATTATGTCTGTTTTGGTACAACTGAAAATCCTTGCCCAGACGAAAATCTATATCGTGTTATAGGAGTGTTTAATGGACAAGTAAAATTAATAAAAGCCGATTATACAACAAATGCTATGTTAGGAACAGATGGTAGAGATTATTATGGAAGTTATGTTGATTCGCAGGGAGAATCATCATATTATAAAGGAAACATGACCCAATCTGATATAGCCGCATATAGATGGAATTATGATGAGAGTGTAAGTAGTCTTGGTTCTAATAACTGGACCACAAGTGAATTTAATACAATAAATTTAAATACAAATTATTGGAATTATTTAGGTGCAACTTGGCAAAATTTAATAGCACCAACAACATGGCATCTTGGAGGAATAACATCAGATAGCAATACAGCCAAAGCATTTTATGATGGCGAGAGAAATAATGCGGTATATGGAAGTAATCCAATAACATATACTGATGAAATAGGATTAATGTATCCAAGCGATTATGGATATGCAGCATATCCTGATGCTTGGATAACAAATTTAAATGGTTATAACAGTTCTTCAATAACATCAAATAATTGGATGTATATGGGATTATCTGAATGGACAATTACTCCGCGTTCGTCGATCATTTTCAATGTGTTCCGCCTGAACATCTACGGCAACCTGTATTTCTATAATGCGGACACTGGCTTTTCGGTCCGCCCTGTCTTCTATCTAAAATCTAATGTAGAATATGCTGGAGGAAGTGGAATTGAAAGTGACCCATTTACTTTGGTAGTGTGATAACCTTTAATCCTCCGCCGGCGGCATCCTCGCCCGGAGGTCGCGAGTTATCAACATAAAAAAATAGGGAGGTATATATGGATAAATTAAACAGAATATTATGGGGATTAGTATTTATAGTAATTGGAGTTATAATTGCTTTAAATGTTTTTAATATAATTGATTTTAATATATTTTTTAGAGGATGGTGGCTCGTTTTTATAATAGTTCCATGTTTTATAGGATTATTTGATAATACTAATGAATCTAAAGTGGGTAATATTGTTGGTTTAGTAATAGGGGTATTATTACTTCTTATGTGTAATAATTTAATTAGATTTGATATTATAATTAAATTATTTATTCCAGCAATATTTGTAATAATAGGACTTTATTTAATACTTGGAAGTAGTATAAATAGTAAAGTTAAAGAAAAGATTAATAGTACTAATAAAGATAATTTAGAAAGTATTGTAGCTACTTTTGCAGAAAAGAATGAAAAACCAAATAAATTTAATGGAGCAAAAATAGATGCTATATTTGGAAGTGTTTATTTAGATTTAAGTGAGTCTTCTATTAAAAATGAATCAGTAATTGTTGCAACAGGTATTTTTGGAAGTGTAAATATAAAGGTACCAGAAGACGCTGAAGTTAAAATTAAATCAACTCCAATATTTGGAGGAGTAAGTAATAAGAGTAAAGGTAAAAATGAAAAAAAGATTATTTATATTGAAGCTTATGCCGTATTTGGGAGTGTAGATATAAAATGAGTGAAGGACAAAAGTGGATTAAAATAGGAGCTATAGCTCTTGCTGTATTTATTATTTTAATTATTATTAATGCTATATTATTTCTATTTGGTATTATCGGTGGCTTTGGGAGAGGAACTAAAGACTTTAGTGAATATTATAGTAATATTAATAGTATTGAAATTGATGTAAATGCCTCAAGTGTTAATATAGTTAAAGGGGATAGTTTTTTAGTTGAAGCTAAAGGTGTTTCTGATAATTTTAGAGTAAATAGCAGAAGAAATACTTTAGAAATAGAAGAAGATGCTTTTTGGTTTTTTAATAATAATAGTGGGGAAATTACTATATATGTACCAAGTGATTTAAATGAACTTGTTATTGATGGTGGTAGTGGAGAGATAAAAATAGAAGATATTATTGCTGATAGATTAGAACTTGACTTAGGTGCTGGTTTAATAGAGATTGCTTCATCAACATTTTATAAAGCTGATATCGATGGTGGCGTTGGTGTTATTGATGTATTTGATACAACACTAAGTTCTTTAGAACTTGATGCGGGAGTTGGAAGTGTGAGTATTGATGGAGAGATACTTGGTAGAAGCACTATAGATGGGGGAATTGGTGAAATTAATCTTAATTTAAGTAATGAATCACTTTATAAGTTTATTGTTGATAAGGGGTTAGGTGATATAAGTGTTAATGGAGCATCAATAAGTGGAACTTATGGAAATGGTGAAAATGTAATAGATATTGATAATGGTATTGGATCAGTAAATATTACATTTGATTAGGATTAGATTTAATGTTTTCTAATTCTTTTTTTATGTCTTCAATAGCATTAAGCAAAAAGTCAACTTCTCCTCTTTGGGTTTGATTACTTTTACCTTGTTCATTGTCAGTAAAAGGTCCACCAGTACCGTTTTTATGTTTTTCGGAATTAATATTTAAGTTGTTATTTTCTAGTCTTGCTTCAATTAATTGTTGTTGAGCCGCATGAGTAAGAATGTATTGGCCAACTAATATAAGCCAGTTGCCAATTGAATTTTGTTCGTTGGCATTATAATTACCAACAGAAGCAAAACCTACAGTTACAGCTAGCATGGCATATAAATGCGGATTAGCACTTGGAGGAAAGTTAGTATTATGGTAATTATAATGCATATTAACACCTTAATAAATTTTATTTCTTATATTTACTACTTATGTCTTAGCGTGATATAATGGTTATGAGAGGAATTGATTTATATGAAAATAACTATGGAAGAATTAGTAAATTATGCTAAACAATATGGATTTATATTTCAAGGTAGTGAAATATATAATGGACTTGCCAATTCTTGGGATTATGGTCCACTTGGTACTAATTTAAAAGAAAATATAAGATGGGCTTGGAAGAAAAAGTTTATAGAGGAAAATCCTTATAATTATGGAATAGATTGTGCTATAATTATGAATCCGGAAGTTTGGGTGGCATCAGGACATGTAGCATCTTTTGCGGACCCTCTAATAGATTGTAAGAAATGTAAAAGTAGACATAGAGCTGATAAATTAATTGAAGATGTGACCCATGGGGAAGTAACTGGTGATGGATGGGATAATGAAGCATTAGAATGTTATATTAAAGATAATAATATTAAATGTCCTGTTTGTGGTTCTACTGACTTTACACCAATTAGAAAATTTAATTTGTTATTTGAAACTTCTATTGGGGTAACTGATGAAGGTAAAAATACTGTATATTTAAGGGGAGAAACTGCTCAAGGTATATTTGTTAATTTTAAAAATGTGGAACGGAGCATGCGTCTTAAGTTACCATTTGGTATTGCTCAAACTGGAAAAGCTTTTCGTAATGAAATAACTCCTGGGAATTTTATTTTTAGAACTAGAGAATTTGAACAAATGGAACTTGAATTTTTTTGTAAGCCAAATACTGATTTAGAATGGTTCGGCTACTGGAAAAATTATTGTATGGATTTTTTAAAAACATTAGGTATTGATAGTAATAATTTAAGATTTAGAGATCACGCTAAAGAAGAACTTGCATTTTATAGTAAAGCAACAACTGATATTGAGTTTTTATTTCCTTTTGGTTGGGGAGAACTATGGGGAATTGCTGATCGGACTGATTATGATTTATCAGTTCATCAAACCCATAGTGGTGTAGATCTTCGTTATTTAGATCCAGAAACTAATGAAAAATATTTGCCATATGTTATTGAACCATCAGTTGGTCTAGATAGATTGTTACTGGCCATATTAATTAATTCTTATACTAAAGAAATAGTTAATGATGAAGAGCGTGTTATTTTAAAAATTCATCCAGCATTAGCCCCATATAAAGTAACTATTTTACCATTAATCAAAAAAATTCATGCAGAAAAAGCTAATGATGTATATGCTAGACTTTGCAAACATTTTGCTTGTTCTTATGATGAATCTGGATCAATTGGTAAAAGATATAGAAGAAGTGATGCTATTGGAACACCATTTTGTGTGACAATTGATGATGAAACTCTAAAAAATGATACAGTAACCCTTCGAGATAGGGATACAATGGAACAAGTAACATTAAGTGTTGATGAAATAATTAAATATATTAATAAAAAAATAGAGCTTTAGTATTGCGAAGTTTTAAAAAATTTGATAGAATTAAAAGTGTAGACTAGGGAGGAATCCATATGGGTTTAAACTTAAAGAAAATATTTAGTTATGATGGTGATGATGATAATTTAGTAGGCACAGAAGATGAATACTACTCAATGAGTGAAGAAGAAGCCATAAAAGAAGCGGATAAATCCGGCAACAAAATGATTTTGTTAGAACCAAGGGCTTATTCAGAATCTCAACAAATTGCTGATCACCTAAAAAATAGAAATAGTGTTGTTGTCAACTTAAAAAGGGTAACTAGCGATCAAGCTAAGAGAATTATTGACTTTTTAAGTGGTGTTATTTATGCTATCGGTGGTTCAATGCAAAAAATTGGAGTAGGAATTTATTTGTGTACTCCAAAAAATGTTAATGTTCAAGGTAAAATAAGTGATGAATCGGAAAAGGTAAGTAAGAATAATACTGATGAAGAACTAGATTGGTAGGATGCTTATGGTAAATAAGTTTAGTACAAGTATTCAAGGCTATAATAAAGAAGAAGTAAATAGCTTTGTTAAAGAAGTAATTGTAGAATATGAAGGTATGTTAAATAAGCTTAAAAAAAGTTGTGCTTTAAATGAAGAATTACAAAAAGAACTTAAACATTATAAAGATATTGAAGCAACACTTAATAGAGCAATTTTAGTAGCGGAAGAATCAACTAGTAATATTAAAAAAGTCGCTTATGATGAATCAAAAACAATATTGGAAGATGCTAGAAGAAATGCCACTAAAGTAATTAATAATGCTTTAGCTAAAGCAGAACGAATAGAATCTGAAGCGGAAAGTTTAAGAAGAAAAGTAGTTGTATATAAAAGAAGATTTAGAGCTTTAGTTGAAGATCAACTTGATGAAATCGAAGGTTTTGATGAGAAAGTAGAGTAAAATCTACTTTTTTTAATTGTAAAATTTGGTAAACTATGATATATTTTAATAGAGGTTAAGATATGAAAAAAAGAATTATTAGTGCAATCGTTGCTCTTATTATTGTAGTACCTTTGATTATATTAGGTAATTATTTTTTTGCATTTGGAGTTTGTGTTATAGCAATGCTTGCTTATAAAGAGTTGATTGATTTGAAAAAATCGCATAATGAATATCCTAAATTGATGATAACTTTAGGACTATTAAGTATGCTTTCTTTAGTATTATCTAATTATCAAGATTTTACAATATATAGAGCTATTACTTATCAAGTTATAGCTATGATTTTGCTTTCATTATTAATACCAATAATATTTTATAGGAAAGATAAATATACTTCTAGAGATGCCTTTTATTTAGTGGGTATCACATTATTATTGGGTATAATATTTAATATATTTATTGTTATTAGAAATAGAGGACTTTATTTATTTATCTATTTACTACTTATACCAATGGTTACAGATATCTTTGCAATGCTTGGTGGAAAATATTTTGGTAAACACAAAATGTGTCCCAAATTAAGTCCTAAAAAAACTTGGGAAGGGGCAATTAGTGGTACTTTATGTGGTTCTGTTGTTGGTATAGTATTTTACTCTCTACTTGTTGGTAATTTAACTTTTAGAGTAGTTATTATCACAATTTTACTTTCAATAGTGGGTCAAATGGGAGATTTAGTAATGAGTAAAATAAAAAGAGAAAACGATATTAAGGATTTTTCGAATATTATGCCGGGGCATGGAGGCATACTTGATAGAATAGATAGTATAATATTTGTGTTTTTAATGTATATGTTTTTACTAATTATTTAAAGGAGAGATGCATATGTGGTTTATTTCATTATTAGTTTTAATATTTATATTAGGTCTTATTATTTTAGTTCATGAATTTGGACACTTTATTTGGGCTAAAATTTTTAAAGTTCATATTTATGAATTTTCTATTGGAATGGGTCCTATTATTTTTACTCATAAAGGTAAAAAGGATAAAATAGATTATAATTTAAGAGCAATACCTATCGGTGGTTTTGTATCAATGGCGGGTGAAGTATACGAAGATGATGAAAAGATTAATAAAAAATCATTCATGTGTAATAAGCCTTGGTATCAAAGAGTTATCATTTTAGTGGCGGGTGTTGTTAATAACTTCATACTTGCTTTATTATTTTTATTTATTAGTTCCCTAATTTGGGGTGGAACAATAAATTTACCAGAGGTGCGAGAAGTAGTAGAAGGTTCACCAATGGCGAAAGCAGGTATAGAAAATGGCGATAAAATTTTAGAAATTAATGGACGTAAGGTATCAAACTGGGATAAAGCACAAATACTTCTTATTATGGAAAGTGAAGATAATATTTATGAATTTAGAGTAAAACACAAGAGTGGCGAAGTTGAAAATATTAAAGTTGAGCCTGAAGTAACTGTAGATGAAGAAACAGGGGTTGAAACTAAAACTTTTGGAGTTTATATCAAACAAGAAACTATGACTGGTTTATGGGGTGGAGTTAAATATGCTTTTCAAAAATTTGGTAGTATTGTTGAGTCGATGGCTTTAACTATCGAAGGTTTATTTACAGGTAAAATTTCACTGCAAGCCTTATCTGGTCCAGTAGGTATGTATGAAGTAATTGATCAGTCAATTGGTTATGGTATTTCTTATATGATGTATATTATAGCATTTTTATCAATTAATGTTGGATTTATCAATATTTTACCGTTCCCAGCATTTGATGGTGGTCATGTATTATTCTTAATTATTGAAAAAATTAAAGGTAGTCCTGTTAATGCTAAATTTGAAAGCATATGTCATTTAATAGGTTTTGCTTTATTATTCTTACTCATGATTTATATAACAATTCAAGATATAATAAGATTTTTCTAAAATTGTTGTATTAAATAATAATCTATGATAAAATGAATTAAAGGAAGGTGTGTGAGTTTTATGGCAAAATTTTGTCCAAACTGCGGAAGTGAAGTTGCAGAAAATAGTAGTTTTTGTACTAAATGTGGAACTAATTTAGGTAGTGATAATACTAATAATGGTAGTACAGTTATAATTAATAATTATAGTAGTAATTCGAGCATTAATCTACCTAATAGAAGCGTTGTTACTTGTGTTATTTTATCAATTATTACTTGTGGCATCTATGGCATTTATTGGTTTATTGTAATGACTGATGAAACAAATATGATAAGTGATGAAAAAAACGCTAGTGGAGGAATGGCTTTCTTATTTACAATACTTACTTGTGGTATTTATGCTATTTATTGGAATTTTAAAATGGGTCAAAAGTTATTTAATGCTGGTAAGAAGTACAATAAACCAATTGGAGATAATTCAATACTTTATTTAATTTTATCTTTAATAGGATTTAGTATTGTTAATTACTGTTTAATCCAAAGTGATTTAAATAAGTTCTCTCAAGAATAATGAAAAAAACATATTACCTAAAATTAGTAATTATGGCTATTTTAGGTTTTTTCTTATATTTATTTTTAAATAAAACCATTGGTTTAGAAATACCGTGTATGTTTCATGAAATAACAAATTTTTATTGCCCTGGATGTGGTATAACAAGATTACTATTTTCATTAGTTAAACTAGACTTTTATCAAGCATTTAGATATAATCCCTTAGTATTTATATTAATTATTCTTAGTATTATATATTGGATTTTAAAATTAATATTAAAAAGATTTAATATTAATATAAGTATACCAGAATTTGTTTGGTATATATTAATAGTTATTGTCATAATTTATGGCATACTTAGAAATATTCCTGAGTTTAGTTGGTTAGCTCCAACAGAAGTGTAAAGTTCCACTAAAATTATTTAATTTAGTAGGCTTTTATGTTAAAATAATCATAGGAGTTGATTATTGTGGATAAAAAAAGAAAAATAATATTAATTGTAGGTAGTATATTAATACTAATTATAGTGGGAACTTTAATATGGTATTTTCTCATAAGAGATGAAAATAATGTAAATGATGAAAATAATGGTAATGAAGAAAACAATGCTAATGAGATAGTAAATCCTAATAAAGACGCCAATGATACTAGAGTATATCCTTTAAAAATGAAATTTTATGAAGATTTATATGAAGCATGTTTTGAAACTGTTGATGGCGATTGTGTTCGTGTGTATACAAATGATGATGGCTATCAAGAAGATATTTATGATGATTTGGAGGAAAAACAATTAATTGCAGAATATACATGTAAAACTTTTGATTGTACTACTAAAGGTATTGATTATGAAGATGGAGTTGCATTTATAATAGATGATAATGTATATGTAATTGATTTTAATGATAATGCGGTTTATGATACCGAAATGACTAAAGAGATATCTGCAAGTGTAATAAAATATTTAGATGCTGCCAATGATTTTGGCAATGGAAATTTTGATATAATTGTCTATAATGAAAATGATAATGGAAATGTTTATAATACTGAAGATAAAAAATTCTTATTTGATAAGTGGTATGATAATTCACTATTGAATCGCTTATTAGTGTTAGATGAATACTTTTTAGTTAGTGATGAATTCAAAAATAGCAGTTATATAATAAATAGAGATAACGAAATTCTTCAAACAATCGGAGGAAGCCAATATTATGGAATAACTTATAAAGATAAAATTATTTTAACTGATGAAGGTTCAGAAAATAGAATGTCTTTCGTATTAGATAAAAATAATTTGGATGAAAAATTTTATTTACTAGGAAATTTTGGCGTAAATGTAGTTGGAGATTATATAGTATCTTCTGATGATACAGGTTATCCTGATCACCAAAAAGTTTATGTATATGACAGTGATAATTTAAATTTAATTAAAACAATAGATAATGCTTTATATTTAGAACAGGTAAGTCTTAATAATCAAGATTTTTATATAGCAACTGTTAATATAGGTCGGGGAGGAAATAACACTACAACTCAAGTATTAGATAGTAATTTTGATGTTTTAATAGGATCTCATAATTTACCAAGTGATTATAAAGATTATGATGAGGGATACTTTACGGCATATTTTAATGATTTAAATAATACCATAGCGATTTGGTTAGGAAATATTTATGTCTATGATTTAGAGGGTAATTTAATTAATACAATTGATAGAGATATAATAGGTTTAGTTGATAATTATTTTGTAGCAAATGAAAATAATAGTATTACATTAAGAGATTATGATGACAATTTAATTACAACAATTACAACTATTGATGATAATTTTGAAGTTGATGATATGGGATTAGACGGTTACCGTGCTAATATCGGATATAATGAAGATGAAAATAGTTTTGAAGTAGTAATAAAAGACAAAACTGATAATACTTGCACCATGTATAGTTATTCATTTGATGATAAGGAAGTAACACAAATAGAATCAAGTTGTGATTAGGATTAAATAATTTAATCCTTTTTAATTGAAATTGGCGAAAACTATTTACAAGTGATAAATTAGATGGTATAATTTAATTACTGGTGGATATAATATTATTAGTAGATATTATATCTGCTCCGGGACTGATAACTCTAGTTATGATATACTAGTTCTTTCTTGGTTTGAGGTCCCGCCCCGTGTAGGAGCCACGCTCCGCTTCAAAAGGCAACCATTTGGTTGCTTTTTGAATGTTATAATTTTTTCTTTTCTAATTCTTTTATAATTGTCCGCATTTCTATTGATTGAAAAAAGTATATTTCTCCCTTTGATAAATTTTGTTTATTTTTGAAATTGTAATAATATTTGTATATGAACGTAAGCATATCAGCACTTTGAAAAAGCCTTTCTTGTGTATGATTAAATTTATCAACTTGTTCATAGTTCCCTAAAATAGAAAAGGCTTCTTTTATAGCTACTCCTAAAGTCCTTTGACCATTATCATAATATATCAATATTTTATCAAATACACCAAAGAACTTTTTGTTATTGGCTATTATTTTGTCAAACTCTTGAATTATTTTTTGTTTTAATGTTTGAGAGTGATTAGTATATTTTTTATCGATAATAATATTAGCAATTTTAATTGGAGATTTTCTTGTAAATTGGTATATGGCATTAAAAAGCTTTCTTCTATCATTAATATTCCAATTTGCATATTCTCCTCGGCGCATTACTAAATCAGCCATATGAATCATACCAGAATAACCTAATCTTTTAAGTCTATCTTCAAAATCATGCAAAAAATTATCTATGTTAATAGTTGTATCATAAAATACCATAGATACTACATATAATTCAGAAGAACCTTGCTCAAAGCCAAATTCTCCGCTTTCGTCAATAAAAATTTTTAAAGTTTTTGCCATAGTGTGTTTTCTTTGTTTTTTTAGGTTACCCTTCTTAACACACTTCTCAAAAGTATTATACAACAAAAACTTGATTTTGCCTATAGTAAATTGAGTTTTTTTCAAGATTCGAATTATTTAGCTAATAAATTTCTGCTATAATTTATGAAATTGTTTAAAAATACTTGTAAATTAGCATAATATTTGGTAGAATTTAAATTGCTGTAAATGCGAAATAAACATTGATATGGATTATTCTTGCTAGTGCTCATGAGAGTGTGAGAATTTAGAAGTATCAAGAAGAAAAAACGAAGGAGGTATGAATTTATGGCAGTAGTTTCTATGAGTTATCTTTTAGAAGCAGGAGTTCATTTTGGACATCAAACAAAAAGATGGAATCCAAAAATGAAAGAGTATATTTTTACTTCAAGAGATGATATTTATATCATTGATTTGGAAAAAACTAAGGATTGTTTAGAAAAGGCTTATGCCGAAATCAAAACAATCGCAGATAATGGAGGAAAGTTCTTATTTGTTGGAACACGTAAGCAAGCGGCAGAAGTGTGCAAAGAAGAAGCTGAAAGAAGTAATTCTTATTATGTAACAGAACGTTGGTTAGGTGGAACACTTACAAACTTTAGAACAATTAGAAGAAGAGTTAAAAGACTTGAAGAAATTGAAGAAATGGAAAAGAATGGTACATTTGAAGTATTACCTAAAAAGGAAGTTATTGGACTTAAGAAAGAATATGACAAATTAAACAAAGTATTATGTGGTATTAGAAATATGGAAAAATTACCACAAGCATTAATAGTTGTTGATCCTAAAAAAGAAATTAATGCTATTAAGGAAGCAAGAAAATTAAATATTCCAGTATTTGGAGTAGTTGATACTAATTGTGATCCTGATGATGTAGATTTTGTTATTCCAGGTAATGATGATGCTGTTCGTTCTATTAAAGTTATGTTAGGTGTTTTAACAAATGCTATTTGTGAAGCAAATGGTTTGGAAATTGTTGATTATGTTACAGAAGATGAAAGAAAAGAAGATAGTCCAAAAGATAAAGAAGTAAAAAAAGATAAAAAAGAAGCAATTGAAGAAGTAAAAGTAGATGAAACTGTTTTAGAAGAAATTAAAGAAATGGAAAAAGTTGATGAATTAGAATCAAAAACTTTATCAGAATTAAAAAAATTAGCAAAAGAAAATAAAATAAAAGGTTATTCATCAATGAAAAAAGATGAATTAATTGAAATGTTAAGTAAGTAAGGAGGAATTATGGAAGTTACAGCAAGTATGGTTAAAGAATTGCGGGAAGTTACTGGAGCAGGTATGATGGACTGTAAAAAAGCTTTAGCAGAAACAAATGGTAATATGGATGAAGCTATAAATTATTTAAGAGAAAAAGGTATTGCTAAATCTGCTAAAAAAGAATCACGTATTGCTGCAGAAGGCCTAGCAAATATTTATGTTGATGGCAATAAAGCTGTTATTGTTGAAGTTAATAGTGAAACAGACTTTGTAAGTAAAAATGAAGAATTTGTTAGTATGATAGATACTATTGGTGAATCTTTACTTAAAAGTGATGCCAAAACTGTTGATGAAGCCAAAGAACTTATGACTACTGATGGTACTATTGGGGAATTAATAGTGAGTAAAACTGCGAAAATTGGTGAAAAATTATCTTTAAGAAGATTTAGTATTGTTACTAAAAGTGATGATGAATTCTTTGGAACATACATTCATATGGGGGGTAAGATTGCAGCTTTAACAGTAATTAAAGGAGCTAATGCGGAAGTTGCCAAAGATGTTGCTATGCAAGCGGCAGCAATGAAGCCTTTATATTGTTTTCCTAGTGAAGTTCCAGCAGATGTATTAGATAATGAAAGAGCAGTTCTAAAAGAACAAGCTATTAATGAAGGAAAATCTGCAGATATCGCCGAAAAAATGGTTGAAGGAAGAATTAAAAAATTCTATAAAGAAATTTGTTTATCTGAACAAGCATTTATTAAAGATGGCGATTTATCAGTAGAAAAATATGTAACTAACAATGGTGGAGAAATTAAAAGTATGATTCGTTATGAAGTTGGTGAAGGTATGGAGAAGAGAAATGATAACTTTGCTGAAGAAGTAATGAATCAAGTGAAAGGTAATTAAAATCGAGCTTAGGCTTGATTTTTTACTTTATTTGACATAAAAAATTAATAAATGTATTTATTAATTTAGTTATTTAATGGTATAATATTATTGATTGTTATGGAAAAGATAAAAGTAAAACATGAAACTTTGTTTAAAAATAAATTGCAAATGGTAATATATTTTATTCTTTTTGCTATTTTAATTATGGCATTCATATATATAGGTATGTATGATTTTAATCCAGAACTTCCTGATAATGAAAGATTTGCAGAAGAATTTAATCTAGTTGGTGAAGATAATGTTTATGAGTATATTAATGCAACAACTGCTTTAATGGTTGCTAGTGGTACTAAAGGAATAGTTTTGTTTGGTACTATTAATAGTGAATGGGTGAATTATTATGCAAGTATAGTTAATGATGTTGCTAAAGAAGTAGGCATTGATAAAATAAATTATTATGATTTTTTTGCTAATAGAGAAGATAATAATGGGACTTATGAAGCAATTGTAGAAAGATTAAGTGGTTATGTAACATATAATGATTATAGTGTAGCAGATATTTATGCGCCATCACTACTTGTTGTGTGTAATGATGAAGTATTATTATTTGATACGGAAACATCATTTAGAAGTGGTAATATAGCTCCGAGTGAATATTGGAGTTCACTTAATATTGAAAATAAAAAGTCAGAACTGCGAGAAATATTTAGAACATATTTAGAAAGTTGAGGTGTATATGGATAATACAAAAAATGTAGTGGGATTAATATTTTTTATAATTATTTTATTACTATTTATCGTCGGAGGTTATTTTGCAATGGATTATATGTTAAATAAGCCAAAAAGTGATAATGATAATAATGGAATAACTGAAATAAAAGAAATAAGAATAGATGATACTAAAGAATATGTTTATTTTGATAATACGGAAGATATATTACACGAAGAACATATTGTAAAAGAAGATGTTATAATTAATATTGAAGGATTTGAAAGTATAAATGAAGAGTTACATAATGAGTTAGCTGCACTTGATAGTGAATATGTTAGTTTAGATGATGTTACTTTAAATGAGGAGGAAACATGTAGTAATGAATCTAATTTATATAGTTTTCCATATCGTGAGTATACTTATAATGTCTTTGGTAATTATATTAGTTTAGTTATTAATGATTTTACTTATAATTGTGTAAATGGTAGTGAAATAGAAAATATTAAAGGTTATATAATTAATAAAGAAAATGGTAATGTTTATACTAACGAAGAATTACTTACAATATTTGAAGTAACAGATGAAGAAATAAGAACACTTGTTGAAAAAAGATTACATGATACTCAAGTTTTAGATGGTGATACTGAAGTTATTGATGTTGATGGAACAATTAATAATGTTGTAAATGGGGAATATGGTGTTACAAAAACATTAAGTATTAGTAAAACTGGAGAATTAGAATTAAATTTTATTGTAATATCTAACAGAATCAATTATAATGATACTATAACAATTAGTTAAAAAAAGGAGAATTTATGGATTTAACAGAGAAAAAAATGGAGCAAACAATAGTTAGTTTGCAAGAAAAATTAATTACAATTAGAGCAGGAAGAGCTAATCCTGCAATGCTTAATGGGATAATGGTAAATTATTATGGCACACCAACACCAATTCAGAGTGTTGCTAATATTACTGTACCTGAAGCAAAACAATTATTTATCAAGCCATATGATAGATCGACACTTAAAGATATTGAAAGAGCTATTAATGAAGCAAATATTGGCATAACTCCCACAAATAATGGGGAAATAATTATTTTAACAGTTCCGGATTTAACAGAAGATAGAAGAAGAGATTATGTTAAACAAGCCAAAGCTATCGGAGAAGAAGCTAAAGTAGCTTTAAGAAATATTAGACAAGATGCTAATAATCAAATAAAAAAGGAAGAATATCCTGAAGATGAAGAAAAATTATATTTAGAAGAAATTCAAGAGCTTATTACTAAATATAATAAAATAGTTGATGAGGAAATAAAGAAAAAAGAAGAAGAATTAATGCAAGTTTAATTAGAATTTTTTCCAAAAATTTGCTATAATATTAATGAAACGAGTAGCTATAAAATATGGCGTAAGTCCAGTTTTATAGCTACTTTTTCTTTAAGGGAGGAAATATGAAAAATATTGGAAATTATATTGTATGTCATAAGCAAGTGTGTAAAATTATGGATATTAAAAATGATTTATATGTATTAAAGCCTATTGATGAATCATCTTTAACTTTACAAGTTCCAACTAATTCTAATGTTTTAAGAGATTTAATAACTAAGTTATACAAGTTCAACAAGTAATACCTATACATTTAATAATTTAAATCCAGGTACTAGTTATACAATTAGAGTATATGTTGTGGATTCGGCTGGTATGTCTTCAAACATTTATTCTATAACTATAACTACTTCTAGTTATACTAATCCAAGAGTTAATAGTGCATCCGTTTCTGCAACAAGTCAATATATCTATTTAGAGGTAAGTGCAACTGATGGTACAAATCCTATAGATGAGTACTGCTATAGTATAAATGGTGGTTCATATAGTTGTAGGTCATATGACTTTTTTGAATTTTCTGGTTTATCAGAAAATGTAACATATAATATAAGAATTTATGCTGTTGATACTGAGGGTTATAAATCCGATGTTTATACTACAAGTGCAACAACTAGGTACATTGCTCCTGTCATAACTTCTTTATATGTTAGCACATATACTAATTTAGCCTATGCTTCTATTTATGTTGATTCAGGAGAAGCGTCAATTGAGAAAGTTACATGTGAAATAACCATGTCTTATGATGATTCAGTAAGGACTTATACGGAACATGAGGAAGAAACTGATGGCTATTATCATATGTATATTCCTCGTAATAGCTTTTATAAAGCTGAATGTTGGGCAACAGATGTAAATGGTGTAGAATCAAATCGTGTAATTGATGATGATATAAATTGGAATTAATTATATCTATTCACTAAAAATAAGCTAATCAATAATGATTGGCTTATTTCTTTGTTCAAATTCATATGTATTAGTATTATTTATTAAATCATAAATAATACTTGCTTTAATCTCATATTTATATTGTATTGAATCTTTATTAATACTAGTAGGTATTTCTAAATTTTCTTTAATACTATTTAAATATCTCTTTCCTTTACTATTAAATCCTAATATTCTAATGTATTCTATATCTATATTATCATTCTTTTTAAAACCAAGTAAAATATGAATAAACATTCTATTTAATTTATTATAAGTATATCTTTTAGTCTTAATGTTATTGATAAATTCATCAATATTTTTAGATTTATTGATATAATCAAGTAATCTATATTCTATACCTTCATCAACATCTAAATAATCATTTAAATAATTATCAGTATTTATTTTATATTTTAACAGTCTAAAATAATTATCATAATTAGTATTATTTATAAAATCTTTAATATTAATTGGAACATACTTTGTTATATCTTCATTATTTTTTATCTTTTCCCTTATATTTGAGGCACTAACTATATAATTATTACTCGATGTATCATGATAAGTGCTCGTTCTTTTAATTGTAATAGGTTCTATATTATAGTTATTCTTTATTATAGCTTTAGTATAAGAAATACCAAGTAAATCATTAGGTAAAAATGCAAAGTCTATATTTAGAGCTTTAGCTAGAGCAGTAGGGTAATTAAGACCATTATCTAAGTATTCTTTCACTAATTCATTATACTCTTCATCTAATTGATTACTTGCTATTTCTTTTATTTTTTCTATTTCATTAGATTCACTACCAAATATTATTTTATTTACATGAAAATTATTTAATATTTTTAATGCAACACTCGCAAAAGTATCTGCTGATTGAGTACCATAAATTACTGGTAATTCTAATATAATATCAATATTATTAGCAAGAGCTATTTTTACTTTTGCTTCTTTTGATAATATTGATATTTCACCCCGTTCTAAAAAGTAACCATTTAATACTAAAATAATTAAAGAATCAGGATACATTTCTTTAATTTTTTTTATATGGTATAAGTGTCCATTATGAAACGGATTATATTCACAAATGATTCCAATTACTTCCATTATTAACCTACAATATAATATGTTCCATACATAACAGCTATTAAGTCGCTCTTTTCATTAAAAATTTCTGTTGCTAAAACACAAGTAGTTTTACCTATTTTAATTAGTTTAGGAATAGCTAGTAAATATGAACCTTTCCCTGGTTTTAAGTAATTGATATTTGAATCTAAGGTAACTACATTTTTGCCATATGCCTTACATAAAACTCCCATTGCAGTGTCCCCTAAAGCGAAAGTTAAGCCTCCATGAACAATACCATAAGGGTTTAAAGAATGCTTTGTAATAGTGAGTTTTACTTGGCATTTATCTTTATCCATACTAAGTATTTCAATATTATTATATTTTAAAAATCCTGATTCATTTAAATCCATTTTATCACCTTGTATAATATAATTAGTTCTTTTTTAAAGAACTGAATATATTATATCCTTTCTTTAAAATTTCGTTTTT
>CALVKM010000014.1 GCA_944332705.1 uncultured Bacilli bacterium | reverse complement strand
TTTTTCTTAGAAGATTCCTTAACTTGTTTTTCTGGAGTAATTTTTAATACTTTAAATATTAAATCATAATTATTTTCTTTATTAATACTTATTTCAAAATTACTTCCAATTTTATTTTCTAATTTTATTGTTCTAAAGTTTTTAATAAATTCTAACATATTATCTACTTCTTCTGCATCATCTAAATACATTTCTTCCTTTTTATATTTTGGATAATGACTTATAATGATACTTTCTTCTTTTATTGGTAACATATTATATACCTCATCAGTTACATAAGGCATAAATGGATGTAACATTTTTAAGATATCTGTTAAAACTTTTAGTAAAACTGATTTTGTAGTTAAATTATCTAAATTAAACTTAGCAAATTCAATATAATTATCACAAAAATCATTCCAAACAAAATTATATATTTCCGCACCAACAATGTTAAATTCATATTTTTCCATATGTTTAGTTATTGTTTTAATAGTAGTATTAAGTTTAGTTAAAATCCATTTATCTTCTAATTTTAAATTATCTAATGTATAACTTTCTTCATTTAAACTATCGATATTCATTAAAACAAAACGCGATGCATTCCAAAGTTTATTGATAAAATTCCAAGAAGCCGCAACTTTTTCTTCATCATATCTTAAATCCATTCCCGCAGCAGAAGATGTTGCTAAAAAATATCTTAAGGCATCTGTTCCATATTTTTCAATGACATCCATAGGATCAACACCATTACCTAAAGATTTACTCATTTTTCGTCCCTCTTTATCACGAATAAGTCCATGAATTAAGCAATCTTTAAATGGTCTTTGTCCCGTAAAATGTAAGCCTTGGAAAGTCATTCTATTTACCCAAAATGGAATAATATCATAACCAGTTACTAAAACATTATTAGGATAAAACTTTTCATAATCTTTAGTATATTCCGGCCAACCTAAAGTAGAAAATGGCCATAAAGCACTACTAAACCAAGTATCAAGTACATCTGGATCTTGTACCCAATCATCATCAGGGGCCGTATCTCCAACAAAAACTTCATCCCCCTTATACCAAGCAGGAATTCTATGTCCCCACCAAAGTTGACGAGATATACACCAGTCATAAGTTATTTCCATCCAATGATTCATTATTTTTTCAAATCTAGCTGGAACAAAATTTACTTTAGTATCCTTATTTTTTTGATTTTCTAGCACGGCATCTGCTAAAGGCCGCATTTTAACAAACCATTGTTTAGATAGGAATGGTTCAATCATTACGCCACTTCTTTCACTATGACCCACATTATGAGTAATTTCTTTGACACTAATTAATAATCCTTCTTCTTCTAAATCTTTTACAACAGCTTCTCTGCAAGCAAATCTATCAAGTCCTTCGTATTTTCCAGCGTTAGAATTCATTGTACCATCTGGATTCATTACAACTACTCTCTCTAAATTATGTCTGTTTCCAACTTCAAAGTCATTAGGGTCATGTGCTGGAGTAATTTTTACAATACCTGTTCCAAATTCTGGATCGGCATGTTCATCTCCAATAATAGGAATCATTTTGTTTACTAGTGGCAATATTACCATTTTACCAATTAATTTGTTATACCTGTTATCACTCGGATTTACAGCAACTGCGGTATCTCCAAATAAAGTTTCGGGACGAGTTGTTGCAACTTCCAAATAATCTTTAGTACCAGCGATAAAGTATTTTATATGATAAAATGCTCCTTTTATTTCTTTATAAACAACCTCTTCATTAGATAAAGCAGTCATAGCTAAAGGATCCCAATTAATAATTCGCTCACCACGATAAATTAATCCTTCAGCATAAAGTGTTTTAAATACATGATTTACCGCTTTATTTAAACCTTCATCAAGAGTAAATCTTTCTTTAGAATAACACAAAGAAAGCCCAAGTTTTGCCCATTGTTTATGAATATTATCGGCATATTCATCTTTCCAATCCCAAGCATATTTTAACCATTCTTCTCTTGATAGGCTTCTCGGATTTATCCCCATACTTTTTAGTTTTGCATCAACTTTAGCTTGCGTTGCAATACCTGCATGATCCATGCCCGGTAACCACATCGCATTATATCCTTGCATTCTTTTAAATCTTATAATTATATCTTGAAGAGTTGTATCCCATGCATGACCTAAATGAAGTTTTCCTGTAACATTTGGGGGTGGTATAACTATCGCATAAGGTGGTAACCCTTCTCTTTCTTCAAAATACTTAAGCCATCCCTCATACTTTCCTTCTTCAACTACCAAATGATTATATTTCTTATCTAACATATTATCCCTCTTTCCTATATTCTAAATAAGCATTAACTAAAGTTTTTAACTCAACATCAGTAAACTTTTTATAAGGATTATTACCCTTATATTTAATTAAATTATCTATTTCTTCTAAATTTTTAAGAAGCAACTTAAAATTATAATGTTTTTCATAATTAGTTAGTTTGACATTATTAATTTTTAATTCCTGCGGTTTAGTTACCAAAAACAAATCAACTTTATTTTCCCGATTAACAACCGATTTTTCTCCAGGAAAACCTTTATGCCAAAAAATAAACTCTCCAATATACTTTATATCTTTTGTAAATACTCTAACACCTAGCTCTTCTTTTAACTCCCGAATTAAAGAATCTGATAACTCTTCCATCTTCTCGACTCGGCCCCCTAGCAAATTAAAAGATGAATTCATATCTGTAATATATAATTTTTCTTCATTATTAAATACAATTGCTCTTACTTTATGAGCAAAAGAATTTAATTCCTCTTTTTTTAAAAAATCATTATTCACTAACATAATCATCACCATAATAAAAAGGATAGTACAAGGAGTCTTACGACGGTACCATCCTTTATTTAACTTAATTGTTTTAACGCACTCCTGCGGTATTTCTCTATTTGCAACCTTCAAATAACCTTAATTTTAGTTTCCACCAACCACTAAATCTCTCTGATTAAGAATTATTTTACTCCTCAAATGTCTTCGAAATATAAACATATTTTATCAAATTATTTAATCAAGTGCAATAGTATCATGCAAATTTCCATCAAGCATTATATCTATTCCCTTATCACTTTTTACAAAATCTATTTCCTCATAGTTTGGTAAAGTTAAAGTGTTTAGACTTGTAGTACTAGTAGCTTCATATATTAATATAGTGTTATTACTTACTATTATAGTATAATCATCTATAGTTGCTATATGACTTTTTATTATATTACCAAATATTTCTTCACCATTATAATTATATATATGATATCCATCTGTATAAGTTATATAATAATAGTCATTAAAATCTACTATTTCTTCATTGGCAGTAACCAAACTAGTATTACTACTTACTTCAATTACTTGCCAAACAGTATCATTGTTAACTATTATTTTTGAACTATCTAATATAAAATCATCCGTTAAGTGATTAGGTATAGCTATATAATCATACGAACCATTTAAAGCTGAAATAATACCACTATCACTATTTTGAAATACTTGCCATTTATTATTATTTAATACAAATAAGTAATTATTATTATTAGCTATATTATATGTTTTTATAGCATCAAATGTATTAATATTACGATTTAATACATAATTATAAAAAGTTATTTTATCATTTTCTGTAAATACAGCAATAACACTATTAATAACTCCTCCGAAAGTATCAGTACCATATTTATAATAATTAGTATGATACTCTGTATCATCAATAGTTGTAACTACTTCACTACAATTGCTACAATTATAAGTATTAATTAATTCATCATTATAATAGAAATATACTTTATTATTATATATTAATTCTTTATCAGGATTATCATCTATTACTACGTCTTCGTTATTAGTAAAATGTCTATATGTTCCTATTATTGCCATTGGCAAAAAGATAATTAATAAGATAATAATTACTACTAATGTTTTCTTATCATACATAATATCACTATCCTATATAAATTTCTGTTACTTCATTTTCGCCATTAATTGTATATGTTAATGATAATATATTACCACTTCTTAAACCATAACTTATTTCATTTGGTATGTCTACACCATCAATATATAGTTCTAAATTTTCTGCTATATCAGTAAGACCATGAGCAAATGTATAGACTCCTATTTTATTTTCGTCATTAACCGTTAGATAATAAGTATCTTCAAGGAAAATATATTTTGCACTATTAATAATCGTTCCATCTAAATTATAAATTGTATATTCTTCACCTGCATTAACTAATATGTAATCACCTTTATAATCTACTATTTCATTTTTAGTTTCAATTTCTTCAGTAATTTCCTTACCATCACTTTCATATAAATGATATGTGCCATTACTTCTTTTAAATAAGAAGTTTTCACCAAGCATTGATACTGCCAGATTGGTATCACCATTTTCTGCTTTAAATGCCACAACTCCCTTAACATTACTTGATTCAATATTAATTAAACCATAAGAATCGCTGGTGTTTTTAGCAAGAACAATAGTTCCAGCAGTTTCAACAAAAGTAAGATCTAATGTATCACTATAAACTCTTGCATCAACTTCTTTATAAGTGGCTAATTTTTTATTATTTTTTAAATCATATAAAATTATATTATCATTTGCATTTGGTCTAGAAGTATCAGCAATAAAGACATATCTTTCATTATATATTGGTAAGTAACCAACATTTATATCTTCACTTGTATTAAGTACTTTTGTTTCTTTAGCTATAAAGCAATTTTGAAGCTCTGTTGTTTCATTAGTAACATCATTAGCATAACTACAAGCATAAGATCCTATACTTTCAGTTTTTTCCTCATCGCTATAGAAATATAACTTACCTTGGAAATAACTAACATATGGCGTATTTTTATTAAACGCACTTTCTGCTAAATTAATATCTGTATATTCATCATCATGAGCAATACGTAAATTACCATTATCTAGATAAGCATCAAATGCTTCTTCTTTACCAGTTTGAACTAATTCATCATTAAATATCAACTTTGTATTATAAGAATTACTATCTATTCTTATTCCATCCATATTAAGAGGATATACTTCACTATCAAAGGCATATAATCTTTTATTATCAGCAGCAATTATATATGAATCAACAAATCTTACATAATCATAAGCATCTTCTCTTTGTCTTATACCTTCATAATTATAAATGTAATAATCACCATCAATTTCTACACTTATATGTTTACTATTAAAATTCTTAATTTCTCCCGGAATATTATCACTTAATTCTTCCCCGTCCATACTTAATAAAACATAATTATTATTGTTAGCTCCAACAATTGCACTAGATTCTAAAATATATCCTAAATAATCATAATTAAAGGAAATAACTTCTTCAACTTCTCCAGTTAAATCTAATACACCATAATCTTCTTCTAAATCTTTAGCAATTACCTTTTCTTCATTAATTTCTTTAACTAATTCATATTCTCCAACATTTTCATTGTTTTCTAAATCATATAATATGACATTACCATCTTCTTTAGATGTATTATCGTATATAAATACATATTTATCATTAAATATATCACTTCTTATATCAACAGGTACCCCATTTTCATATACTTGTTTTGATATATCAAAATCATCTTCATTACTATAATAAGCAACATAGCAAAGTTCTTCATTTTTATTAGTACATTCATATGTTCCCAATTCATTCTTTTCTTCATCAATTATTACCAAAAAACCATCTTCATAACGATAATTATCTTTTTCAACAATTACTACAGGATTCTCTGGTCTTTTTTCTTCTGGTGTACTATCTTTAAAAACTAAAAAATATAAAAGTAAACCAACTACAATTAGTAATACAACCACAATACTAACTATAATAATTATCTTAGTTTTTTTGGGTAACAAACTCCATTTACTAGGTTTTTTATTTTTCTTATCTTTCTTTTTTTTCTTAGAATCTTCTTCAGCAATATCTTTTAAATCATATTGGGTTTTTGTTATTTCCTCATTTTCATCAATTTCTACTATTTCATTAGTATTATTATTATTTTCTTCTTCATTTTTAATATCATCTAATATATCCTTATCCAACATATTTACCTCCATCTACTATAAAAAATTATAACATAAAAAAAAACAATATTCAATCAAACTTGAATATTTTATCCAACCATGTCAAAATAAATATAACACTTATCTGATACAGTTGAATTCATTACTACCGCACTACTTGCTTCATCCCAAGTTAAAACCGAACCATTTTCACACCTAGATAAATTGCTATTAAAAGAATAATTAGAATCCGGCCAGGAAGTAGTTGTAGCATCTTCATATATTCCACTTCCTGGAGATGTTTCTAATTTTAGGGCTAAAACATTACTTGCTTCTAGTTTTAAACTATATGAATTACTTTCTACATCTTTATCTTTATCTAAAAAAACTATTACTCCCAAAAGAACAATAATACTTAAAGATATAATTATCTTTTTCATAAATTATCACTACCTTTATTACATTCTAGCACACTATGAACAAAGAAAAAAGCTCTTAGATAAAATTTTTCTAAGAACTGGACACTAGAACCTTCCACCACTACGGCCACCGCCGCCGAAGCCACCGCCGCCAGAAAATCCGCCACCAAAACCACCACCAGAACTCATTCTTGATGAAGCATTAGCTCTATTAATTGTTATTTGACTAGTATTAATTGCTGTATGCATTGTTGAAGAAATTACACTGGCCATATGTACATTATGAATATGGGTAAACATTATATAGTTGGCATCATTAACATTCGAAAATTCCGTAATTTTGACATTCATAGCTTTTTCTACCTTATCGGCAAGGCCAAAGACAGTAGCATAAACTAAATATCTTTCCCACAAAATAATCTCCGGTAATTCTTTAATACTAAAATTTCCAAAATCATTCAAGAAATTTTTAAAAGCTTGCCATTTGGCATAATGTTCAACTCCTTTTTTAGTTTTCCTATTACAACTAATGGCATAAATCATAAAAATTATAGCGAAAAATATTGTAAGTAAACCTCCAAACATTTCAATATTATTACTAGATATAAATATAAGTAATAATGTTGAATATATAAGTAATATAAATGGTAACCAAATATAATTTTTCTTTTTTTCAAAGAAGTTTTGATCTTGACCATCTTTAATTACTTGATTTTTCCAATTAGTATAACTGGTTATAAAATCTTGAGAAGTTGTAACTCCACTAGCATATTTTTTTAAATCCATAGTTGTAAAAGTATTGTCTTTACCAACTCTGGTAAACAAAAAATTAACCAAAGAATTTTCTGTAGCATTTAAGTTATCACGATTTAACAAAGTAAAAGTATAACTATCCTTTTTATCGGGAATTGCTTCAGCTTTAATATTTTTCTTATATATTAAATTCATTACACTAGCACTCAAGGCATTTTCAGTAACATTATGATTCAACAAATAATCTACTACTTCCACATTATAATCATCAATAAATTCACGATTATATTTATGATTAAAATCAGCTTTTAATTCTTTATCATATTTAAAATAAATATAGATAAAAGCTCCAACTAACAAAACATAAAAGCCAATTGTAGCTCCAAGAGCAATATACCATTTAATTCTTACCGACTCTCTTAAAGCATTAGTTTCATTAGCAATTTCTGTTTCCTCAGCAATAATATCATCAAGAGTACTATCACTGTGTTTAGTTATAAAAGTACTATTAACTAAAGAATCTGCAAAAGTAAGACGAATATCTAATATGCCATTAGCATCTAGTGTATCAATACTTGCTATAACTATATTATTAGTAGCACTATTATAATCATCAATATCTCCCGCCATAGGTCCATGGGCCCAATAACGAAAATATTCACTATTATCTACCCCTGGCAAAACAACTCGAATATTTAAATCGTTGATTTCTTCTGGCAATTCTCCACTAAAGAAATTCCAATAGAACTCACCAAAACCATCATGTAAAATCAACACATCTTCCAAGACATAACTTACTTTAAAAGCCACTTTTTCATTATTACTCGGATAATACATTACAATATTTACCCCATCACTAGTATTATTGACAACATATTTTTCAGAATCACCTACACTAGCATAATTAACTAAGGTAAATCGGGAAAAATCTTCATCAAAAGTTGCAAAAGAAATACTATCAACCATTTTAGCGGCTACTTCAATATTACTTATTGCTCCCGCAAATATATCACTATTAGCATTTTTCTTACTCAAATTCATTTCATAACCATTAATATCATCATCTATTAAAAAGATTTCTTCGACATAAACATCGCCATCTTCTCTTATTTCTGCATTAATATAATATTGTTCAATATCATTACTAGCAGCTTGAGAAATAATAGGAAAAAACAAAAATAATATTAAACTCAATATAATTTTTTTCAAAATCTCACCCCATTTTAAAAAAAAGCTTTACAGCCTTTAGAATTTAACTTGAACATTTTCACGTTCAGATTCATTTGCTTCAAAGAAAGCTTCTTTTTTAAACTTAAATATACTAGCAATAATATTACTTGGTACCATTTCTACTTTATTATTATACATTAAAACAGTATCATTATAAAATTGTCTAGCACTAGCAATTTTACTTTCTGTTTCAGTTAGTTCTTGTTGCAAATGTTGAAAATTAGTATTTGCTTTTAGTTCAGGATATGATTCACTTAAAGCAAATAGTTTAGTTATTGCTTTTTCAAGTTCCCCATCAGCTTTCATTTGTGCTTCAGGAGTTGTTGCTGAAACATAAGTATTTCTTGCCTGAATTACTGCTTCTAGAGTTTCTGATTCATGTTTAGCATACCCTTTAACAGTTTCTACTAAATTAGGAATTAAATCAAATCTTCTTTTTAATTGAACGTCAATTTGTGCCCATTGATCTTTAACCCTATTTCTTAAATCAACTAACTTATTATAAGTAGCAAATACCCAAGCAGCAATTAATACAACTATTACTATTATAATAATCCACACCATAATTTATTCCTCCTACTAACATTCTATCATACTTTTTAATTTTATAAAATAATTTTATTATAAATCTGTCAAATTGTACCCAAATTGACAAATTTGGGAAAATGTGGTACAATTATGACATGTAAAAAAAGGGGGATAAAAATGAAGAAATTAGGTTATATTCCAGAGGACACGGAATTATTAGATATATTACTTGATATGGCAATTGAAGAAGAGCTTCCAATGTCTCAAGAAAAAACAGAAGTTCCATCTACAAATAATAGCACTATCCCATTTAATAGTGATGGTACTATTAATATGGATGTTTGGAATATTTTATTACAAGCAAATAAAACCAATGAAAATATTGATACAGAAGAATTGTTTTCTAAAATAACATCTATTGAAAAAAGCAATGAAATAGTTTGTGTTGAACCAGAAGTTAAAAATTCTATTAGTGAAGAAGAAATTTATGATAGATTAATGTCTATATTTAAAAAACCAAAACAAACTTCACTTTTAACAGATGCTATTAAAAAACAAGTACTTGCCATTTGGAATGATTGTGTAGTTAAGACACCAATGCCATGGAAAGATAAAAGTAATATTATCGGGGAAACACTAAATAACGATTACTGTTATTATTATGATAAATTAGTTAGTCATAGTGATGAAATAGAAAAGTTATTATTACTCGTCAATTATGCAACTCGTTTTGATGATTTAAGAACATTAAACAATGGAGAAGAATGGACAAAATTTAGACAACATGCGGGATTTTTGATGTCTTTAGGTAATGCTCTAGGTTATATCAAATTTAAAAATGAAAGACAAAATTGGAATACTAAAGAAGAAAACAATCCCGAAATAGCCTTTAGTTTAGTAAGAAAATAGTGAGTTTCGAAACTCACTATTTTTTGATGTTTTCAATAGCTTTTAATACACCATATTTTCCGTAAGAATATGTAAGCCCTCCTTGTAAATAAGCGATATATGGACTTCTTATAGGTCCATCACAAGATAGTTCAATTGATGAGCCTTGAGTAAATGAACCACTTGCCATAATTATATCATCACCATATCCAGGCATTGGTGATGCAATAGGTACACTTTTAGCATCAATTGCACTACCACTTTGAATACCTTCTACAAATTTGATTAAAGTATCTTTATCATTAAAAGTTATAGCAGTAACTATATCTGCTCTTGTCTCATTCCATTTGGGAGAGACACTATAACCCATTTCTTCTAGTAAAAATGAAGCAAGAACGCCAGTTTTAAGACTTGAAGCTACTACTGATGGAGCTATGAACAAACCAAGATACAGTGATTTATTAGCACCTAGACTAGGTCCAACTTCTTTAGCTTCCCCTGCTACATTTAACCTTTCACTACAAAGATGAATTAAATCCTTTCTTCCTACAATATAACCACCATTTGAGGCAATACCTCCCCCTAAATTTTTAATAAGAGAACCAACCGCTATATCAGCACCAACTTCTATAGGCTCTTTTGTACTTACAAATTCACAATAACAATTATCAACCATAATTATTACATCACTATCTAATGCTCTAATCTCTTTTATTACTTCTTCTAATTTTTTTATGCTAATACTTTTTCTTGTACTATAACCCCGAGATCTTTGTATTTCTATTACTTTAACTTGGTTATTTTTTAAATAATCTAGTATTTTAGGTATATCAAAATTGTCATTTACTAAGTCAATTTCATCATAATTGATATTAAATGCCTTTAGGCTGCTAGGATTATCATTTATACCAATAACAGATGCTAAAGTATCATATGGCCTTCCAGTTATAGATAAAAGAGTGTCTCCAGGTCTAAGCATACCAAAAAGAGCGGTACTTAAAGCATGAGTACCAGATATAAGTTGAGTTCTAACTAAAGCATCTTCGCTTTTAAAAATATGGGCATAAATCTTCTCTAGAATATCTCTTCCCAAATCCCCATAACCATAACCAGTTGTTGAATTAAAACATGCTTCAGTTACATTACATTCATAAAAAGATGCCATTACTTTTTTACTATTTATATACTCTATTTCATCTATTTTTTTAAATTCTTCTTCTAATTTTTGTTCAATATTTTTAATATCCATAACCACCATCTACTTTAACTATTTCATCATTGATATATTCATTCGTCGCTAAAAAATATACAGTATTTGCAATATCTTTAGCTTCACCAAATCTTTTAAGAAGTATTTTTTCTTCTTCCTCTTTTTTAAAACTTTCAAACAAATCTTTATTCATATCAGTATTAATCCAACCAGGAGAAACACAATTAACCCTTATATTTGGAGCTAATTCTCGCGCAAAATCATGAGTTAGAGCAATAACTCCTGCTTTAGATGCATCATAATCACAAGACTCAATAAACCCATGATTTACATTATTACTGGCTATATTTATAATACTCCCCTTATCCATTAGTTTATATCCATATTTACTAACTAAAAAAGTCCCTAATAAATTAACTTTTAAGACACTTAAAAACTCTTCACTACTTTTTTCTTCTATTCTAGAATCTTTAGCAATACCAGCATTATTAACGATACAATCAAGTTTAGAAAAATGTTTTTTAATTATATCAAACATATACTTTACTTCTTCTTCACTTGATACATCACATTTAACACTTATTACATCTACTTTATATTTTTCTTTTATAGTACTTTCTATATTTTTTATATATTCTTTATCACTCTTATTATAATTAATTATAACATTATGTCCATTGCTCGCAAATAATTCGATAATACTTTTTCCTATTCCTCTAGATGATCCTGTTACTAAAACATTCATACTTATTCTCCATTTTTAAAATTTTGATACCAATTATTTAATTTATCTTTAGTACTATTCCATAAACTAGATGATACATCCCCAATAAAATTAATAGCATTTTTAGTATAAATAATAAGTTCATCTTTAGCATCAATTAAACTTTGATAATTATCTTCCCCTAGTTTTTCTCTTGCAAAATCATTTAAGTTATTAGCACCTTCCTTAATTATTTCACTAGCTTTATTAAATGCATTACTTGCTTTATCACTTATAGCATCTTTATAACCTGGAAATTTATTTTCAATAGTACTATCTATACTACTAGCTATTTCTAATACTTTCTTTTTACCACTATCACTTAGTTCATCAAAAGTAACACCATTAATCTCACCATCATAAAATAGAAAATCTACAATACTTATAAATGTTGCTTTAGCACTATCTTTAAAACTAGAAGTAACTTCACTACTTTTTACAGTACTTAAAGTATCATTTAAACTATTAATAACTTTAAAATCACTAGCACTATAAGTACTAATATTATCACTATTACTTGTATTATTATCTATTACTTCTTCTTTTTTATTTTCAATTACTTCATTATTTACTTGTTCTTCTTTTTTTATAGTAGCACTATCCTTTACAGTATCTTTAAATTCTTCCATTTCATCTGATACTATATTATCTTCAATAACTATATTTTCTTCATTACTTTCATTAGCTATTTTATTATTACTTGTACTATTACTAATACTTGCACTTACATCATTACTTTTATATTCCTTATTATCAATTACATTAAAAGTAATTACTAATCCAATAGCTAAAAATATAACACCACAGAGTATTACAATAAGATTTTCTTTTTTCATAACTAACACCTATATATATTATATAGCAAATAATACTTATTTGCAATTAAAAAGAATGTGGATATATCACCCATCTTTGACACACCTTATCTTCAAATCCAGATAAAATCTGGTTTTTTTATGTTTTGCGCTTGCGTACATATCGCGTAAGTACTATAATATATTTAGGATGTGATTTCATGAGATTAAAAAAGACCGTTACTAAAAGTAATACTACTTATTGTATTATTTGGGATTACAACAAATTGAATGGCAAAAGAACAACTGGTGTTTATGAAGCTCTAGGAAATGAACAAAAACTTATCGAAAGATTTGGCCCTGAAAACACTATGGATAAAGTTTATGAATATATTAATTCATTGAATGCTATGGAAAAAGAAAATAAGGAAAAACCAATTTCGCTTACACTTAATCCTAACAAGCAAATTGAAAAAGATGTTGACAGATCTTTTTTCTCTGGTCACTTAATCTTGAGAAAAATTTATTATGATTTAGAAATTAACAAAATTTGTGATTTAATAAAATCTAAATACCACTTTGAATTTGATTTAAATAAAGTTGTTGAATGTTTGGTTTTTGCTCGTATAATATGGCCTAGTTCTAAATTGTCAACTTATTCCCAATCAAGGCGTTTCATTGGTAATTATGATTTTGATATTCAACATGTTTATAGATCTCTTGGCTATTTAGCTAAAGAAATAAATACTATTCAAACTGAATTATTTAATAATAGTAATAAACTATTAAACAGAAATTATAAAGTTATTTACTATGATTGTACTAATTATTTCTTCTATACTGAAGAAGACAAATTTAGAAAATACGGAATCAGCAAACAACATCAACCGCATCCTTTAGTTCAAATGGGATTATTTATGGATGCAGATGGATATCCATTTGCTATGAATATCAACCCCGGAAATACATCAGAAACTAAAACTCTAATACCAACAGAAAAAAATTTTTTAAGTAAATATAATTTAGATGGCAGGAATTTAATTATGTGCACTGACAGTGCGATGAGCAGTGAAGAAATAAAAAGTTTTAACTCTCAAGGTGGTCGTGGATATATAATAACGCAGTCTATAAAAAAATTAAGCAACGAATTACAAGAATATGCTTTAGATATGACTGGATGGAGAATATTAGGAAACATATATGATATTTATAATTTAGATGAAATAAATAGAAACGAAGATCTTAGAAAACAATATTATGAAACTATATTTTACAAAGAAACTGAGAAAGAAAATGATACTCTTAAAGAGGGATTAATAATAACATTTTCATTTAAATATCAAGATTATCAACATGTTATAAAATCGAGACAATTCGAAAGAGCTATAAATCTTGTTGAAGAAACAAACAAGAAAAACAAAGAAGCTACAAATAAAAAGGATATTACCAAGATTAAAAAGTCAGTTAATCCAAACGATCCAAAAAGATTTATTAAAGAAATTAGAACAACAGATACTGGGGAAATAGCTAGTAATATTGAATATATGGTTGATAAAGAAATGTTAGAACACGAAGAAAAATACAATGGATTTTATGGAATTACCACTAATTTAATCGATGATACTCCAACAATAGTAAAAGTATTACATAACAAATGGGAAATCGAAGAATCTTTTAGAATTATGAAAGACGAATTGGATGCTGGAACAGTTTATTTATCTCGTGAAGATCGAATAAAAGGACATTTTATTGTATGTTATTTAGCATTATTTATATATAGATATTTAGAACATCAATTAAATGATAAATATACAGTTCACCAACTAGTACACGCATTGCAAGAAATGAAAATGTTAGAATTTAAAGGAAAGGGGTTTGTACCAGTACAAAATAGGAATGACTTAACAGATGATTTACATGTTTTTTTAGGCATATCTACAGACACTGAAATAGTAACTTATAAAAAAATCAAAAAAATTTTTAAAGCAACGGAAAATCACAATTAGGTACGCACTTTTTTGAGAAATTTAAAAGCTCTCAAACCCTTATAAATAAAGGGATTGGGAGCTTTTTCCTCAAAAAAAGTGTCAAAGATGAGATTATAGACAAATTTTATCTAGGAGTCAATCTATAATAGACAAAATCTAACTAAATTTGACAAATTAATTAACAATTGATTCTAATAAAGTAATTAATTCATTTTCCTTTATATTAGATGTTTCAATATCAAAATAAACATCATTATATTTAAATGTCACTATATACATGGTATTATATTTTGAAATAACTAAATTAGTATTATTTATTATAGAAGACTTACCATCATCTATAAAATAATCTCTAATTGGGGTGTTCGTCTTAGAATAAGCGATAGTTATTCTTTTTTCATCATTAAAGTATTCTATGACATAATTATTAAGTGTGTTATCACTTAAGAATATAGCTGAACCATTCATTTTATTTAGATCGGTAGGAATAACTATATTAAGTAATTCATCATAAATTTCAACCATATAATTATTTTCAACTCTAATATCACTATCTAGACTAGTTAAATTCATATTATCTATTTCATTAATATAAATTTCTTTGGTATCATCAAATATATCTGGTTCATTATTATTAGTTATTAGATATAAACTAATAACTAATAATAAACATATAGGTATTAAACTATATTTTAAATATTTCATATTTCTTTTATTCATCCTTTCTTTAATTATTTTTAAGTTTTCATCTTTGTTTATATGTTTATTAAATGATTTATTTATTATATTCATTTAAAGCCTCCTTTAACTCGGATAGGGTTCTGTATATATAATGTTTAACATTAGATTCTGTAATATTTAATTCACTAGCTATTTCTTTTATTGATAGACCTAAATAATAATATAAGAAAAATACTTTTTGAATTATTTCTTTTTTCTTTAAGAGATACTTCCATACATAATCGATATCACTAACTTTTAAGAAACTTGCTTCAATATCAATATCACTTTTTAAAGTATCAATTAGTTCCATATTTTCTTTTTTAGAAAATATGGAAACTAAATTTATCTTATATTTGAAGCGATAATATTTATTGATTTCATTTTTAGCAATACCAAAAAGATAAGCATTAACATTTTCTATGTTATGATTAGCTTTTATTTTCTTAAATAATGCTAGATAAATGTTTTGAATTAAATCATTAACATCATCAAGTGTTTTAGCATGGATTACTACATATTTTAAAACATCATCATATGTTTCATTATATATTTCTTCTAGAGTTAACTCGGTCATCTTTACCCTCCATAATATAAGTTGGAATTTTTGTAAAAAAGTTCCAAAAAAAGAACTATTTTAGTTATAGTTCTACTTTATTTAATTTTTCAAGGACTTCAATACTTAAACCAGTAAGTTCTGAAGTTAGATCTAAATTCATACCTTTAGCAAGCATTCTCTTAGCAGTTGCTAATTGATTAGCTTTGATTCCAGCTTTTCTTCCAGCTTTTTCGCCTTCTTCTCGAGCACATTCTACATCATAATCATATAGTGAACCATATCCCTTATTTGATTCATCTGCTAAATATGCTTCTAAAAATTTTATTGTTTGTTTTGCTTCTTTAGATAATCTCATAATAACTATCCTTTTTAACTTATTTTATTCTTAACTTTTCAATAATATTTTCTCTTAAACCAGTTGCTTTAGCAATAAAATCATTATTACTTCCAAGACTTATTAAGTTCTTTGCTGTTGCTAATTGATTAGCTTTGATTCCAGCTTTTCGTCCAGCAGCTCTTCCAGCTTTTTCTCCTTCTTCTCTAGCACATTCTACATCATAATCATATAGTGAACCATATCCTTTGTTTGATTCATCTGCTAAATATTCTTCTAAAAATTTTAATGTTTGTTCCATAAATTTATTTCCTCCTTTTGCTAGTTCTCTTAACTCATCCATAGTCTTTCTATTCATAAAATCCAGTATCTCTAATAACCTTTCATCTTCATTATAACATCCAGTTTTGTATGTGTCAACTCCAATTAGATACATCTGTTTATGTTCATTTATTTTTTTATATGGTTCTTTTAATGTATCTAAATCTACTACTCCATATTTTTTAACAACTGCTTTATTTGTTTTATTCCTTGGGGCAAAATTAAAACATATTGCTTTTTTGTCACTTGTAAAATTATTGCCTCTGTTCTTTTCATAATTACTTGATGATACTCTATCTAAATAAGCTTCACTCTTCCTATATTCTTTTAATCTAAATTTATTATAGGCTTCAAATAATATAATATCACCATTATCAGTTGTTATTAATACGTCCTGATAAAAATCTTGCTTTAAAACACTATCCGCCATATCTAATTTCTGTGGTTCACTTTTTAAAACATGACCATATTTTAAATTAAGATGTAAATAATCATTTATAGCATCAAGTAAGTATTTTGCTAGCACTTTGTGAGAGAATATAAATTTAAATACTTGATCATCTAATAATATCGGATATTTACCACTCAAGATCTTATCTCGACGATTTTGTTTGATTTTTTTCATGCTACTACCTCGCTTCATGGTAATATATCCTAACACTACACAAAAACATTCGTCAAGAGTTTATTTTGTCGAGGCATGTCGAATAAACTCAGGGTTTGTCGAAAATCTCTAAAAGCAAGAAAAAAGCAGATTTTTCAATCTGTTTTCTTAGCTTTTTTAGGTTTTCTAAATTTATAAAACCAAACTATAAATACAATAAATAGAACTACTAAAAGTATTAAAACAATATGAGAATATCTATCAAATATTGAAAGTATTTCCTCCCAATTTTCACCAACTCTGTTACCTATTACTAAAAGTACTGTATTCCAAATAGCAGAACCTACAACAGTATAAATTAAAAACTTAAACATAGGCATTTCACTCATACCAGCAGGTATGGAAATTAAACTACGAACTATGGGAATAAATCTACAAAAAAATACAGTAATATTTCCTTTTTTATCAAACCATTCATCAGCCATATCGATATCTTTTTCTTTCAATCTAAGAACCTTACCTATTTTTCCAGAAACAATCTTTTTTAGTCTTTCTTTATTTAATATTTTACCAATATAATATAAAACTATTGCTCCAAGTAAGGAACCTAGGGTTGATGCTAAAATCATCAAAGGAACATTAAGAGTAGTTTTAGTAGTCATAAAACCACCGAATAAAAGAATTACTTCTGATGGTATCGGTGGAAATATATTTTCAATTGCTATTAGAAAAAAAACTCCAAAATAACCAAATTGTTCCATAATCGATACAACAAATTCTTGCATTATTATCACTCCTACTAAATTTTATCAAAATTTCTTTTATATATCAAGCTTATGTTTATCTCTTACTAATCTTATAGTATCATCTTTTACTGGAGTTAATTTTTTATCTTCTACTCTTTTAAAGACAATTGTATCACTAAAATTATTAGAAAATGCATAAGTATCTTTAATAATACTCGCAATTAACTCTTCATTATATTCTTCTTTAAATTCAACATGTTTAAACATTGCTTTAATATATTTTTCATAAGAAACAATGATATCATTTAATTTATTAACATCTTCTTTAAGCAATTTAAATTCTTTTAAATCTTTATTAATAACTATATAATCTTTAATATCATTAATCAAACTATTTATTGATATTAAACCAGGTATAGCATATAAAATACTAAATATATATAAATTACTTAAAACTAAACTAATAGTTATACCTATACTACTTAATAAAACAATTATAGATAAAGTAGTATATATTATTTTAAATAATAATTGATTAAAACTATAATTTATTTCTTTATTCTCTACTAATGCTCTTTTACTTTTTAATTTTTCTTTTAATTTTCTTAAATTTTCTTCTTTAGTGAATATTTCATTAAAACTATAATCATTATTACTTTTACTTACTAATGATTTATTATTATTTTCATCAATAGAAATTGCATGGTTATCATCTATTTCAATAAAACCTGTACGCATAATTAAACATCTTTTCTTCTATTTAATGTAGGTCCATCTAAAGTTGTAGTATTACTTACATCTTTATTTAAAGTATTGCTATATTCCTTGCTTGGAGTAACATTAAACATATTACTTATAATACTTTCTATTTCATCTTTATTAGAATATTCTCTAAAATCTACTTTATCTAACATATTTTCCAGTTCATCTTTTTTAGAGTTTATTAAGTCTTTTATTTTTTCAATTGCTTCTTCCATATCTTTTACATCTTTATTATTTTTTTTGATAGTTTTATAATTTTTAATAACTTGTTTTATGTGAAAAACTCCATAAGCTATCAGACCGCCATACATAAGTACATAAAGAGCAGTTTCTAGTAAAGTTACACCACTTATACCAAAAGGATAAACACCACAAGAAATAATTACAGCAGAACCTACTATAGCAAAAAAAACCTCAATAGAAAAATTCTCTTTTAAAAAGTTATTATCACTTGCTATTTTATCTTTTTCAGTATTCAAATCATTTGCTTCTTTATTTAATTCATCTATTTCTTGTTCTTTAATTATAATATCTTCAAAAGAATAATCTTTACCTTTTTTACTAATTAAACTAATAACTCCCTCATTATTTTTAGCAAATGCAAGCATTTCATTTACTTTAATTAAATTATTATGCATATTATTTTATCCTTTCTCTTGAAGGACCATCTAAGTTTATAGTATTACTTAAATCATTATTTAAAGTATTATCTTGCTCATTACTTGGAGTAATATTTAACATATTACTTATTATGCTTTCTATTTCTTCTTTATTTGAATATTCTCTAAAATCTACTTTATCTAACATTCTTTCTAATTCTTCTTTTTTATTATTTAATAATTTTCTTACTTTTTCTATTTCTTCTTCTTTATCTTTTACATCTTTATTATTTCTTTTGATAGTTTTATAACTATTAAGAACATGTTTTATGCCATAGACTCCAAATACTACAAAAAAAGTATAAATAATTCCCATAAAAACCATTTCTAATAAAGTTAAATCACTTATAGTACTTAAGGTATAAACTCCCGAAAAAGTAATGCCCCCTGTGATTAAAAAGCCCATAAAAACTTCAACAGGAAAATATTCTTTTACGAATTCATTATCCCTTATTATTTTATCTTTTTCAATATTCAAATCATTTGTTTCTTTATTTAATTCATCTATTTCTTGTTCCTTTTTTTGAATATCTTCAAAAGAATAATCTTTAGTTTTTTTGAGTAATAAACTTATAACTCCTTCACTATTATTAGCAAATGCTAATAGTTCATTTACTTTAATTAAATTTTTATGCATAAAACCACCTCAAATTGATTATATCTTACTATAAACAAATAGTATTGTCAAATTTTTCTTGGAGTTTTTTATACTCACTAACAATACAATCCTGCTCCCTAAAATATTGATAAGTATCTAATTTTAATATATCTAAATTACCGGTCTTTGTAGATATATATTTAAATTCATATTTATTTAAATATCGCTCTAGTAAAAATCTTGTTTTTAAATATTTATAATTTTTAATAGCATAATATGTTTTAATAATAAAAAGACTCACT
The DNA here is from genome assembly GCA_944332705.1 of uncultured Bacilli bacterium. GTDB lineage: Bacteria > Bacillota_I > Bacilli_A > RF39 > UBA660 > Onthocola_B. Next base: position 7,257 of record CALVKM010000014.1, on the reverse strand, counting down.
ATTAAATAATTATTTATAGAATACCAATAATTAAAAAGTAGATAAATTATTGTAAATAGTATAGATATAATTATATATAAGTAATAAGATAGTTTATAAGAAAATACTTTATTAAGTAGGGAATTTATTATAATACTTCCATCAAGAGGAATAATGGGTAATATATTAAAAAACATAATACTTATATTATATTTATAAAATAATTCTTTAGTTAATATATTTATGGGTAAAAAAGAAATTATTATAAAAAGAATTATTTGAGCAAGTATTCCACCAGAAGCTATAAATAATTCTTTGTTCGAAGGAGTATTAATATCTTTATCGGTTTTTATAATACCACCGAAGGGATAAATGGTTATATCTATTATTTTATATTTAAATAGTTTAATAAAAAAGACATGTCCTAGTTCATGAAATATTACTATAAAAAAAATAATTAAACCAATTTTTATAAACCCACACAAAAACAAAAGAAGTAAAAAATAAAGAGTTAAAAAATTAACTTTGATAATCTTCATATTTAATAAATTCGTTATCTTTTTTGATTACTAAATAGAGAAAGTCTCCATTAGTTTCCCCAATAACTGTGCCAGCTTCAACATAATCATATAAATTAACGGAAACATTATTGAGATTACCATACCAGATATCTGCCCCATCAATTCCTTGAATAATTACGGTATTACCATAGTTTTCTTTAACTCCTGAGAATACTACTACTCCACTAGTTAAATTATTTACTAAAGTATTAGCATTAACGACCATTTTTTCGCCATCATAATAATCACTTATTTCTTTATAAATAAGTTTGCCATTAAATACTGTTTGAGTAAATTCATCGCTTGGTAAGACTTCCCCAAATAAATCTTCATACCAACCTTTAATCTTTGTAAATGGTAATGATTCTGTAAAGACATATTCTTTATACATAAGGAGATTTTCATCACTAAAATTAGTAAATATTACACTTACTAAGAAAAAGATAATAGAAATCATAAATTTAGTTATAAAAGTATTTAATTTCTTTTTACTTATTTTAACTTCTTTCTTAAAATCTTTCTTTTTATTTTTAAAATTATTTATGTATTCATCCATAGAATCACCTAGATAATGTTATGAAATTAATCTCCTTTTTATAACTTATTAAAATATAGATACTATTAATAATTATTACATTTAAGAAATTTAGAATAGTAATATAATTAAATATAATATTACTAAAAATATAATATATTAAAATAATAGATATATTATATAAATAATAATTAAGTAAGTTATGCATATTTACTTTTATTAATTTTGTAGTTATATATATTATAATAACAAATAAAACATTATATATATACATATTAAGTAAATAATCAATTATTAAAGCAATGCCAATATTTATAAGTAATTTTCTTTTATTTAAATCTATAAGAAAGAAAAAAGATAAGTAGTTAGTATAATTATAAATTAAAATATCAATTATTAAATTAATCATAACTAATCACCGCAATATATTTTAAATTATCAAAATCAACTGAAGGGGCTACTGTAATTATTTTTTCAATATTAGTACTATTTAGAGAAATATTGCTAACCTCACCAATATAAATATCCCCGATTAGATTACCAATACCTGATGTATATATTTTATCACCAACAGAAATATTATCGTAATTACTTAGATCACTTACTATTAAAGTGCCATTACTAACCTTAAGGATTCCGTAGGACTCATTTATCTTAACCGATATATTCGATTCATTACTGGTAATAAGCCTAACTCTACTATTATTTTTAGATACATCAGTTATTACTCCAACTAAACCTAAATCATTAATAACAACCATATTTTCTTTGATGCCAGCATTACTACCCTTATAAATAGTAATATAGTTATGATAATCGTAAATATCTCGGTATAATATCTTAGAAATAGATACATTTAAATTAGCATTATAATCTATATTATTTATTTTTAATAATTCATTATATTCACTTTCTAAATGCTTAGTATAATCATCCATAATATAATTTACATCTATATCATTAGGCATAATAAAATAACTTATATTACTTATAAATAATATACTTAAAAATAATAAAAGCAATAATATGTAATCTTTATATTTTCTTAACATACTATTATTATTAACTTAAAATACTCTTTAATGCATCTATTATCGATTTATTTAGAGAATTTATGACCTCGGAACTTTCAGTTTTTATAAGGATTAATTCATAATTAGTGATTTCTTCTATAAAAGTTTCATTTACTTTTATATCTTTAATATAATAAGTTATATTTTGATTAGTAAAATATTGTTCTAGTTTTACCTTTGCTTCATTGTGGTAACTAGCTCCGATGATAACACGATATAAACCATTATCTTCATAAATGAGAGTATTTTCAAAGTTCTTTCCAAAATTTATAGCATTATCATATACTTTAAATACTCCAACTTGAAATAAAGATATTTCACTTTCATTATTAGTAATAGCAACTACTTCTTTTTTAATATCTTTATAGAAAAAGAATGCTATTAATATACCACAAATTATTGCTGCAATTAAGACTTTTATATAAGGTTTCATAGTATCACCATGAACATTATACAATAATTGATTTAAAAAAATTGTCAAATTAAGGGATTAGTGATATAATAATTCTACAAATTTTGGAAAGGAAGATTTTTTTATGATTTACAAGCATAAATTAACTAGTTCTATAATAGTTGAAGATGTTATAGAAGATGAGATTACTCAAATGGAAAAAGTAGTGGATTCATACTTGACTACTATGGAAGGAGATAAAATAACTAATTTAGTTACTGACTATTATGTTAATTCTTTTAAAGGGACTGATTTAATAAGTGTTACCCCTAAAAAGGAAAGTGGTTATGTAACAACTTATATAATTAGTAGAAGCAATGATATTACTAATATAGAATTGGGATTTGCTAAAGCTAATCAAAAACCATATACAAAATTAAATGATAGTTTATTGGAAGTACAAAGCAAAAAAAGCATACGTTTATATGATTTAGAGAAAAAAACATATACTACTAATATTGATTATAGCACAGATGGTTATACTGTAACTTATTATTATTTACTTGATAATAGAAATATTACTATTGTGGCTTTTACTGATAGTGAGGGAAATATTTTAAATAATCAACTATTATTACCTGATATTAATATGATTATTAATGTTTCTGGAAATATGTTTAGTTTAATAATTAATGGTGAAATAGAAAATATTATAGGTAGTCATTTAAAAGAAATTAAAAAGCATAGTAAGAAAGCTGCGAAAGCTCAATTTAAAAGAAATTATATTAATGAACAAGCTGATTTATATGTAAGAAGCAGAAATAAAAGCAAAAGAGATTGATAATTTGTCAATCTCTTTTCTAATTCATTTTTTTAGCAATCATGCCCTCAGCATTATCCATAGCTTTTAATACTTTTTTTCCTGCTGCTTTTTTCATATTTTGGTTTTGCATCATATAAAGAGAACCACCAACTAAGCCAACAACACTAAGAGCTCCAACTACTTTTAGAAAATTTTTCATGCGTCACCTCTAATGGTAGTATGTCTAAACTTTTAAATTATATACCTCAATTATCTTATCTTTTAAAGTAGTTTTTCTATTTTGCGAATAATTATTGTTGATGGCTCTAGCAAAAGCTAGAGGATCGCCGATTATGGTTAGAGATTTTTTAGCACGAGATACACCAGTATAAATTAATTTATTATAAAGCATTTTATAATAGCTACTAACAATTGGCATAATAACATGTTCAAACTCAGAACCTTGAGATTTATGAATAGTTATAGCATAAGCATGTTTGATTTGTTTTAAGTCTTTTTTGGGATATGTAACTTTATTACCTTCAAAATCAATAACTATTTCTTTAGAATCGATTGATTTAATAAAACCAATATCTCCATTAAAAACATTTTTATCTAAATCATTAACAAGTTGCAAAACTTTATCCCCTTCTCTATATATGGCATCGCCATAAATCATTTCGTTTTTACTTGCACTTCTCGGATTATATATTTTTTGTAAGATTAAATTTAGGTTATCAATGCCATTTTCTCCTTTATACATTGGAGCCAGTATTTGCATCTTTGCTTCATCAATTCCTTTATCTAAACTATATCTAATTATTTGTTCTAGGACTTCTTTTACTTGTTCTTTTGGTGTCTGAACAAAAGAATAATCATCTTTTTTAGTTAGGAATTCTTCAGATAATTCGCGATTTTTTATTTCTTTAGCTAAATACGGAATATAAGAATTATCACTTTGACGATATATTTCTTTTAGAGGAACATAATTAAAATAATCTGTGTTTATTAAGTCTTCTAAAATTAAACCAGGACCTACACTGGGAAGTTGGTTGATATCACCAACTAAAATGAGTTTTATATTAGGACTTATTCCTTTTAAGAGAGCATCAAAAAGATCAATATCTATCATACTAACTTCATCAACTATGATTAGTTTATGACTTGTTTTATTATATTCATTATAGAAAAATGAATCACTATCTTTATACCATTTTAAATATCTATGAATTGTATAAGCCGGTAAAGAAGTAGAAGTTGCGAGCTTTTTACTAGCTCTACCAGTTGGTGCAAGCAGCGCAATAGATTCCATAATATCGGCAGGACCTAAACCATACTCTTCAATATAAAGTTTAGTTATCGCATTAATTATAGTTGTTTTACCGGTTCCGGGACCACCAGAAATAATAGTTATATTATTGTTTAGAGCAGTAATTATAGCTTTTTCTTGGTCCATATTATAATTTATTCCTATTTTACTTTCTAGAATCTGTAATTTTTCTGCAATATTATCTAGTTTTTGGGTATCAAAAGCATCAATTGTCTTGAGGTTTCTTGCAATGTCCTCTTCTTCCTCATAATATTTTTCGAGATAAATACGACGATCAATTATCCTAATTTCTCCTTGGGTATTTAATTCACTTAAAACTTCATCCATTGCTTCATCTGATAAAATAATATTAAATTCTTTATGTAAAGATTCACTTATTTCTTCTTGATAATGATATATATCTCCCGTAGAAAAACTTAGAATTAGCATTGCTTCAAGTAAACATGCATAAATTCTAACACGAGTTTTATCGCCAAAATTAGCTACATATATATTATCTACTTTCTTAAAATCTACTACTTCTTTAATATCATAGAAGTTATCACCTAAAATGCCCTCGATATTATCTTTAAAACGATTATAAATTCTTGAACACTCTTCAATACTAAAACCAAAAGTTTGCAATTTTAATATCGTATCACTGCTTTTATTATAATTGATAAGGCTATTATATATTTTGGCTGCACGACTTGCTGTCATACCATCAACTTCTAGTAATCTATCTTGTCCCTCTTTAATGATTTCTAGAGTTTTATCTCCGAAATGATCAACTATTTTTTTAGCGGTTCTAAGGCCACAACCATTAATAAAAGAACTAGATAAAAATTCAACAATGGTGTCTTTTGACGATGGCAGGGGCATATCATATTTTATAACATTATATTGCATACCAAAACGATCATTTTTAGTGTATTCCCCATAAAGAACCATTAAAACATCAAGAAAAACATCACTAAATACTCCCGTAACAGTTATAGTTTTATTAATTAATTCTTCTAATTTTGGGTCATTTGTTTCTTTAACGCGAAATAAAGCTACCACATAGCCCGAATCGTTATTTTGATATATAATTCTTTTTAATTTTCCCTTAATGTAATTCGTATTCATAAATTTTTCCTATTTCTATAGTTTTATCTATGGTAACATATAAATAATTACTTGTATGTCCCATACTAATACCATTATGACACTCTTCAATCAAAACATCAAGTTTTTTTCCTAAAAATTTTTGGAAATACTCTTTTTCTAATTGCTTAGATAAAGATATTAATTTCTTTACTCTCTCTTTTTTTACGGTTACATCAACCTGAGGCATAGTGCTAGATAAAGTGCCTTCCCGCATGGAATAAGGAAAAACATGAATTTTACTAAATTTTATATCTTTAGCAAAATCTAAAGTATTTTGAAATTCTTCATCTGTTTCATAAGGATGACCTACAATAATATCCGTAGTTATCGAGATATCCGGACGAATACTTCTGATTTTTTCTATTTTTTCTTTAAAATAGGCTAAATCATATTTGCGATTCATTTTCTTTAAAACTACATCACTACCCGATTGCAAAGGAATATGCAAATGATTACAAATTTTGGGATTATTTTTTAGGGTTTCCATAAATTTATCATCAAGTTCCGTAATTTCAATACTTGATATTCTTATTCTTTTAATATCATCTATTTTACATAACTCTTCAAGTAAATCACTTAAATCATGACCATTAGAATAATATCTACCAGTATGAATTCCTGTTAGAACGATTTCTTTATGATTATTGCTGGCAAGAATACTCGCTTCTTTTAGCACTACATCAAAGTCCTTTGATCTAACAGTGCCACGGACAAAAGGAATAATACAATAAGAACAAAAATTATCGCAACCATCTTCAACCTTGATAAAAGCTCTAATGTGATTAAAATTATGAATCATCATATCTTCAAATTCTAAGTTTCTTTCATTATAAAATTTAACATAATGTTCTTTTTTAACTAAATAAGCATTAATTAAATCTGCAATTTTGCTTTTATCTTTATTACCAATTAAAATATCAATGTTTAGATTTTTATATAATTCTTGTTTATTTTGCGCACTACAGCCGCAGACTACTAGTGTTTTTGTCGGATATTTTTTCCTTAAAGATCTTATTTCTTTTAAACATTTTTTATCAGCAGTATTAGTAACAGTACAAGTATTTACAATTATTATATCCGCATTATCACAATCTTCTTCAAAGCAAAAATTATGATGAAGTAGTGCCTCCTTCATCATATTAGATTCATATTGATTTACTTTACAACCAAATGTTATTATATTAAACTTCATAACCTACCCCAATTCTTTTTGCAAGCGTTTTAAGGCCTCCAAGAATGCTTCTTCTTTGGCAAAACTAATAACACGTACATCACTATTTACTTTTATTTCACTATTTTTATTTACTAAATTATCTAAATCGACCTTTTTAACAGATAAATCATCATAAACATCTTCTTTTTCATAATTTAAGCCATATTTGTTACTTTTATTTAATAATTCATCATAACTAATTATGGCTTTTTCTTCCTGGTCCTTTTCATAATCCGTAAAATTTAT
>CALVKM010000013.1 GCA_944332705.1 uncultured Bacilli bacterium | reverse complement strand
CTCATAAAAAATTACTCCTAACAACTAAAATTATAACAAAAATCTCGTTAAAATAATAGTAGTAAGAGTAATATTTACGGAATAATTGATGCAATAATGGTTAATTGATAACATTTAATAGTCTGATCACAAGTTGTCAGGTACAAGAATCCTGGAGAATTACTAATGTAAACCTCGCCATTTTTAACGGTACGAGTGATATCTATTACTTTATAATGCATATTTTTATCATGTAGTTCTAAATAGATATCATCATCAATAGCTAGTTTTGCTAAATCATTAAAATAAGCTTTTTTCCCTACTCCTGAATGGGCAGCAATAAGGTAAGTATCAGTTACATGAGTATCAATAAATTCAATGTTATATTCCACATCATTTAATGGATTATCATAATCATAAAAACCTAAATTCATATCAATTTTGGGTATTTTTAAATATCCAATATACTCATTTGTATTATACTTATCATATATGGTACCATTACTACTAGATATACTTACAGACTTCTCTTTATTAAATGCCACTAAACAAATTATTACTATTAAAAATATTGTTAAAAATATAATACTTTTTTTCCACATAATATGTTAAGTTATCCATGTAAGCTATATTAGTATCAGGTACTTTAATTGCTACTTCTTCATAATCTTCATTTTGTGGTTCATCTACTTGTGGTGTATTTATTGTTGCATCTTCACTAGTTGGATTATCTTGTATTTCTTCATTGCTTAAATCCACAAAATATTTAAAAGTTAAAATACCATTATCAATTTCATAATTATCAGTATTTGTTAAATCTAAGGTGTAAATAGTATCATTACTATATATTTGATAATTATGGGCATCTAAGCTATTTGCAAATTCATAAATATTATTGTTTTTAGTAAACTCATAGCATGCATCTTCATCACAAATCTTATCTATAGAAATATTAGTATCTAATTTATTAATAAAATAATTATTAATTACAAAATTAGAATCTTCTAATAATTCATATGTATAAGTCTTATTAGTATAATTGTCTGTTATTTCATATGTTCCTGCTGATAACCTAATCTTTGAATCATTATGTGCTCGACCATTTATACTAAAGTTATTTGTAACAAGTTCGCCGTTATTATAAGTTTGTAGTGTTAAATCATAATATCTATCAACTACTATATTAATAGAAAATGGCTTATAGACATAAGTTTCTACTGTAAAGTAATTATTTACTATATCTAAAGATGGTGCTTCAAAATTAATAGTATATTTACCTATTTCATCAAAGCTTAAAGTAACTTGATCATTTTCTATTTGTTGATTATCTATGATATAGCGAGATAATCCTGTAGCTTCAAGTGATAACTCTTCATTTAGGTCTAAATAGAAAGTTTCATTGGCAAATGATGGAGTGGTATCAAAATTAGTTACTCTATCCAAAATATATTTAACATCCCAAGAGTTATCGAATGGTTCTAAATTTTTATCAACTAAATAAAAATTATATTCTGGATGAGTATTTTGATAAATAAGCATTTGAATTGTTGCAAAATATTCATCGCCATCATAATAACCTTGAGCAAAAGCTAAATTATGGATGTAATATTCATCATTAATTTCATATGTTCCAAAAGGACTTGGTTTGAAATAATAATGCCAATCTTTAAATACTACATCATAGGCCTCATAAATTACTTCTTTTCCATTATCAATAGCAATATAGAATTCACTTGCTTTAACACTAAGTGGTAACAATAATATTACTGCTGCTAAAAATAACTTTTTCAAAATTTTTCACCTCCTTAATTCACTATGCTAACACAACACTATTTAGTTTGTCTAGCGAAAGTTTTGTCTTATTTTGTCGGGTTTTGTCGAGCTTTGTCGAACAATGTCGAAAACCTCTATTTTTGGGCAAAATAAAAAGGATTTTTCAATCCTTCTTACCTTTTTTAGAAACTAAATTGTCATACAATTTATAAAGATATTGTACTCTGTTTTCTAATTTAAAATAATGTAATATATAACAAATTAGAAAAACAAATAATGGTACTGTAGGTATGACAAATATCCAAGATACACTAATTAGGGCAAAAAAGAAAATTGTAAATAAAGCATAGAATAATGTAACTAATAAGTGTATTAACCTTTCATGTTGAAAGAAACTAATTTTAGTTAACATTTCTTCTTTACTTACTTCTTTATTTTCCGCTAATTTTATGAATTCATCAATATACTTTATCATGATTTACTTCTTTTTCTTGTTTTTATTTACAAGTCTTACCTTTACACCTTTATATCTGGCAAATTTCTTTTTTACACCATCTGGTAAATTTTTCTTAAATGTTTTCACACTCACACCTCACTTACCTATAAATTATAACATAAATTATTAAATATTTGTATCATTATCTTTAATATAATCTAAAGTTCTTTTAAATACCGGAGCATCTGTATAAACATCTTTATCATATTCATACCAAATATCAAAAGAGGTTGTTGCGCTCTTCAACATTTCCCTAGCTTTAGAACTATTAAATACTACATTATTTTCTTGATCATTTAAGTCATGTTGGAGTCCCATATCTTGGTATACTTTAGCTTGGATATCCGCTTCTAGTTTATCACAATAATAAGCTACTTTTGCTTCAACTGATTTATGATCATCAAATTCAGCAAATAATGCATATAACTCATCAGCTTTAACTAAAGAACCTAAAACTTCTTTAAAAGCTTCATGTTCAATTTGTTTTTTTTCTTCTGGAGTAATCCCATCAAATGGAGTTATATCTGGTATTAAAACTTCTCCAAGTTCATGAATAACTAGCATTTTAATTACTTTATTTAAATCGATACCTAAATTAAATTCTGAATCTAAACCAATTGCTAATATACATGTTCCATATATATGTTCAGCAACTGATTCCAGTCTATCTCCAGAAATATTCCAATGTTTGCTATCCCAACCACTTCTAATTTTATATTTTAATTTAGTTGCAAGTAAATAAAACCGCATTGCCTTACTTACTCTGTCCGTGTATTGTTCTTCCATATAACCACCTACCATAAATTAGAAACTATACTTTGTTCTTTATTAATTATACCGCAAAAACATTTGTTATTAAATTGCCTTACTTTTTAATCATCTATCTTTAATTTAGGTTTAGCTTTTAATTTTATTTCATCCTCTATTATGACTTTTTTTATAGAAAAATGTGAAAAACTACCATTTGAAATTGGTAAAAGCTGATATTCTAATTTAAATTTTTGCATATACCAATTAAAAGTTAAATCTTGATAATATACTTTAAATGTAAAATCAAATTCATTTGGTGTTAAATACATCAAAAATTTTATTGTTTTCTCTTCACTTTTTTCTAAAGAACTTTGTTGGGATAGTTCAAAACAAAAATCTCTTTTTAATATGTCACAACCTATATTGATATAACATTTTCTAACTGTATTCATACCAATATTCTTTATTCCTAAAATTATTTCATCTAATACTCCATTATCTATTTTAGTTTCTAGAACTTTTTTGTTTGTATCAACAAATAATTGATCATAAAATGAATATTTTAACAACGGTAAATTATTTATTCTTTTTTCTTCTTTATCACGATTTCTATTGTCTTCTAATGTTCTATTAATTTGCATAATAGTTACAAAAAATAAAATTACGCCACCTAAAATTTCTACCATAACACTCGTGCCAAATTCTGATAATATTGATAACCAATTTTGTGTATCTACATTTTGATTCCATCCTAATAATGTAGGAACATTATATCTATCTAAATAATATAAAACTATAATAAAAGTTTCCATTACTACAAATAAAATATAAAATATTTTTTCAAATTGATTTTCACATTTATTATAAAATTTAATACAAAAATAATATGAAAAAGCCAATACTATTAATGTTACTAGTATATTAATTATCATTAAATCACCTACTTAGTTGTCTATTATACTACAAAATCAAAATATCTTTAATTTGTACCTATTTATCCCTTAATATATATTTGGTCTATCATAAATTATCACTCTTGAGACACATTATAGCATATTTTGATATTTTTTAGCAATCACTTCTGCTACTTTTATGCCATCAACTGCTGAAGTAGTAATTCCTCCGGCATAACCTGAACCTTCACCACAAGGATAAAGGCCAGAAATATTACTTTCTAATTTTTCATCCCTTAAAATTCTAACTGGAGATGATGTTCTAGTTTCTGGAGCTAGAATAATGCCTTTATTAAATCCAGGGATTAATTTATTAAAATAATTGATTCCTTCCTTTAAACTTGAATTTATATATTCTGGGAGTATTTCATTGATATTAATATATTTTGTACTACCTTTAACAAATTTATCTATATCTAAAATATCAGAACTTATAATATTATTTTCATAATCAATAAATCTTTGAATAGGTATTAAGCCATTACTTAATTCATAAGCTCTTTTTTCAATATTTTCTACATATTTAAGGCCATCTAGAGGATTAGATCCAAAATCACTTGCATTAACTGTTACAATTATCGCACTATTAGCAAATCCCGAATCTCTTAAATAATTACTCATACCATTAATAAGAACAGTAGCTTCATCACTACTAGCATTTACGACAAAACCACCAGGACACATACAAAATGAATAGACACCTCTACCGCTAGAATTATATGTTAGTTTGTATGTTGCACTTGGTAAATTAGGATAAAAATCCGGATATTGACACTTATTAATTAAATCTTGGGGATGAACTATTCTAATACCTATCGCAAAAGGTTTAGAGGTAATATTTACTCTCCTTTCATAAAGCATATTAAAAGTATCTTTTGCACTATGACCTGTTGCAAGCACTAAAACATCTGTTTTAAAAGCTTCTCCATTAACGATAATACTATCTAGTTTTTCATCCTTTATTATTATATCTTCTAAAGTGCTATTATAATGAATCACTCCACCATACTCTATTATTTTTTTGCGCATATTTTTGACAACTAATCTTAAATTATCTGTTCCAATATGAGGATTTTTCTCATATAAAATCTCTTCAGGTGCCCCACATTCTACAAATATGCGCAAAACTTCTTTAATTCGGCCTTCCTTATCTTTTACTTGAGTGTTAAGTTTGCCATCACTAAAAGTTCCAGCACCACCTTCACCAAACTGCACATTAGAGTTTTTATTAAGAATGCCTTCTCGCCAAAAAGTATCGACATCTTTTATTCTTTCTTCTAATCTTTTACCGCGTTCAAAAATAATCGGTTTATAGCCGTGTTTAGCTAAAAAGTAGCTTGCAAATAATCCCGCCGGACCTAAACCTACAACAACTGGAGAATGTTCTAATAATTTATTACCACTCTTGGGAAAATTATAAACGATTTCTTCATATTTAGTAATGTTTTTATTTTTATTATGTTTTATAAATTCCTCTTCATTTTTAATTGTTACTCCAAATTCATAAATATAACAAAATTCATGTTTACTCCTGGCATCTATTGATTTTTTAATTATTTTATAATCGATTATATCTCTTTTTAAATAATTTTTAATAAAATCTTCAAGTGTCCCATCATAATCTATAGGAACTTTTACATTCTTTAAACTTAACATGATTCACCTGCTAGAATACCAGTAAGTATAGCTATAGTTATATTGTATCCACCACAATCACCATCTAAATCTAAAACTTCTCCACAAAAATATAAGTTTGGAACTTTTTTTGATTCTAAAGTATTTAAATTAATTTCTGCTAAATTTAGGCCCCCACTACAAACTTGAGATGAATTATAATCCTTGGTTCCAACAATTTCTATTTGAAAATTTGTTAAAGCTTGAGCTAAATTTTCTTGTTCTTGAGTATTTAATTCATTCCAAGTGCTATCTTCAGAAATTTTTAAAAACTTAAGTATTGCTGATAATAACTTATAATTAATAAATGATTCACACAAAGACATAATACTTCTCTTAGGAAAATTTATACTTCTCTTATTTAAAAAATCAAGCATATCATTACACCAAGGAGCAAAATTTATACTAACACTCTCTTTAATAGATTTACTTAAACCAATGGCAATATCACGACTTAAATTAAAGACACATATACCACTGATACCAAAACTCGTTAATTGGATTTCGCCTTCTTCACTTTTTTTAGTGTTTAAATCAGTTATAATTGCGTGATGTCTTACGCCATTCCATTTTGCTTCAATTCCTAAATTTGTCACCAATTGAACTAAAGAGGGATTAACATTATTTATGGTATGTCCAAAAGATTTAGCTACATCATACCCAAAACCTGTTGAACCAGTTATGGGATAAGCATATGAGCCTGTTGCAATAATTACTTTATCAAAAGTATCTTGATAATTATCGCTAGTTATATGAAACTTATCATTTTCTTTTACAATATTTGTGATATCACAATCAGTAATTATATTAACACCTGAATATTTGGCCTTAAAGACTAAAGCTTCTTTCATACTACTAGCGGTTTCTGAATACGGATAATAATAACCATTTTTAATAAAAGGAACTATTCCTAAATACGCCCAAAAAGCTTTTACCTTATCAATATTTTCTGAATTTACAATTTCTTTTATATCAATATCGCTATTAGTATGATAATGGGATATATCTTGATCAGTATTAAAATAATTACATTTACCATTACCCGTTAGTAATAATTTTTTTAATACTTTACTATTCTTTTCAAGTATTGTTACATCATTATTCTTAGCGGCACTTATAGCTGCTGCAAATGCCGAAATTCCTCCGCCGATAATTGCTATTTTCATTCGTCACCTCGCAATTTTTTAATAGCATCTGGAATACACTCTATCGTATCATGAGCAATCATAGCTATATCTGTATATTTATCCTCTGCAATTTTTCCTGCTAAAGCATTAAGTAAGGCTGCTGCTGCAACACTTTTTATATTATACTTGTTATAAGCCATAAAACCTGCAAGCATTCCTGATAATACATCACCAGATCCAGCAGTAGCTAATCCCGGAACAGCCATGTTTACCTCATAATAATCATCGCCATCTGCTACTATTGTTCTAGCACCCTTTAAAAGTACTATTACTTGATATTTTTTAGCAAAATTCATTGTATATTTTATAGGATCATCTAATATTTCTTTAATATCTTTATTTATAATTCTTGAAAATTCTTTTGGGTGTGGTGTTAATATTACTTGAGCTTTTGTAACACTCAACAAATCCAGATTTTTGGCTAAAATATTTAATCCATCAGCATCAATTATTAAAATACCTTTATAATTTTTTAAAATATACTTTAGCATCTTTGTATTTTTATCACTAATACCCCAGCCCATACCAATAGCTAAACTATCTAAATTTCTAATAGCTTTATCTAAATCATTATCTAGAGGCCATAAAGTTTCTTCTAAAATATAAGGGGTTATGGCATTAGTTAAATATTCATCTATAATAACACGGCATATACCTGCCCCACTGCGCATAGCACTACAGGCTAATGTTGCTAATTTTACTGAACCAGTATAATTTATAGAACCACCGAGAATACCACAAGTGCCAAAATTACCTTTATTAGCATTATCTTTTCTTTCTTTAAATAGATCTTTAATATCATTAATTTCTATATTCATAATAACCTCAACAAAATTGTACCAAATTTCTAAAGAAAAGTCTTTATTTTTAATTAATTTTATATTATTTTATCTATAAATATAATATATTTAAATTGACTATTAATAAGGGTTTTGTTAAAATTTAGTTATAAGGAGTTGGTCAAAAATGAAAAAAATTAAGAATAAAAAAATGTTATATATAATACTAACTTGTATTATAGTTTTACTTATTGGAGGGTTGGCAATATTTGAAGTAGTAACAAAAGAAGAAAAAGAAAAAATAGATAATTACTATACCCTTTATTTAAAGAATAATGAAGAAGATATTTTAAAATTGAATTTGCATGAAGGATATATTTTATGTAAAAGATTTAATAAAGAAAAAATATGTAGTGATAAAATATTTGAGGTAAATGAAGTTACCGTATATAACACTGAATTAAATGATGAATTTATTAGTAATAATACTGTTATTAATTCAATAAATGAGTTTATAGAAAATAATGATTTAGAAAATGTTGTTATTATTAGTGATTATAAATTTAATGAAAACGACTTTTTAGGAAAATTTTTCTATGAAAAAGAATTAACTGATGATAATACAACTTATTATACAGTAACTTTTGACACCGATGGAGGGTCTAGCATTGATAGTGTAGTTGTTAAAGCTGGTGAAAAATTAAATAAACCAAGTAATCCTAGTAAAGATGGATATAGTTTTGTTAATTGGGAAGTAGATGGTGAAGAATTTAATTTTGATAATACCATAAATAATGATTTAACTCTAAAAGCTATTTGGGAAAAAAATAGTACTACTAGTGGTAATGGCGGTAGTACTTCTGGTGGTAATAATACAACAAGTAAAATTAATTTAAACAATAATATAAGTGCTACAGTTTATACTAAAAGTACTGGTAATGAATCATGTTTTTTCTATATGTACCCTACTAATCTAGATGAATTATTTCCAAGCGTTAAATATGAAACATATAGTGGAATTAATAAAGCGAGTCTTTGTCCTTTTCCTAAAAGCGATTGCCTAGATACTGAATTAGCTTTAGAAGACTTAGATAAATTAAGTTTTAATACAGGTAAAGAAAACACTTTAGAAAACACTTTAAACAAATATGATAATACCACAGGATTTAATTTAATAAATTATACTAACAATAATCATAAAATTAGTTTAGAATATGAGTATATTACTTTTAATGGTCTAAATGTTTTAGATGGAACTACAGCTAATCAAGAAATTCAAAATAATCTTAGAGGAGCATTTTTATTACAAGGCCCTTGTGGAGGATTTGATTTACAAGAAAATGTTACAGTAGATGAAAAATTATGTACTGAATTTAATTTAGATTGTGGTAGATGGTAATGAAGAAAATATTGTTTTTTCTAATATTATTCTTTGGTTTTATTCCCCTTTCTAATGCTGCAGCAAATCCTTATGGCAAATATCAAGATTTATATGGTGTTAAAACAGTTAGATGTACTTGGTATGCGTGGCAGGAAGCTTATAATAATGCTGGTGTTGCCCTACCCGGTTGGGGAAATGCACAAACTTGGTATAATTTAGCGGCGCAAGCAGGTTTTAGTGTAGGACAAGTTGCTAAGGCTAATTCAATTGCAGTTTGGTCAAGCAGTGATGCTTACGGTCATGTTGCTTATGTTGTATCAGTTGATAGTGATGGTGTGTATATGACTGTTAATGAAGGTGGTATGCCAGATGCAGTAGATTCTGAAGGTATTATAATTGGTTCTAGAAAATCAACTAGTGCTGCTAATTTAATTGGTTTTATTTATTTGAGCGATGCTCCAAAGAATAATTCTAATTCAACATCAAGCAATTCAAGTAATACAAATAATAAATTATCAAGTAATAAAAACATAACTAGCCTAGAGATAGATATAGAGGATTTTTCTTTTGATCAAAATATATTTGAATACAATTTAGAAGTGCCATATAATAAACAAATTATTTCAATTAAAGGATCTCCAGAAGATGATAAAGCGATTATTACAGGTCTTGGTGATAAAGCCTTACAAGTAGGAATTAATACCTACCCTATAATTATTACAGCTGAAGATGGTAGTTTCATAGAATATACAATAAATATAACAAGATTAGAAAAAGAAATTAAAACTTATGATACAAATAAATATATTGAAGAAGAAAATAAAAATAATAATATAATATTAATTATTGGAATTAGTACCGGAGTAATTATTTTAGTAATTATTACGGGTATAGTTATTTATAAGAAAAAGAAAAAGATTTAAATATATACTATGGCTTATATGATGAAACTCTTATTCAAACAGAAATTAAAAAACTTATTGCAGAAAATAATAAATAAACTTAACATTATTATCACATTTATAAATAAAGGTGATAATAATGTTTTTACTTTAACTATTAATATTACTACTTTCTTCCCCTATTTATGTGTATTTTTAACATTTTTCGTACATTTTGTACGAAAACAATACAAAAATATGTACATTTTGTACGAAAAATGTAAAAATGGATATAGAGGTGAATTAATTATGTACAGAAAAATAGCAGAAGAATTAAAAAAGTGGAAGAATGATTATAAAATGCCCCTTATGTTAGTTGGAGCAAAACAAACAGGAAAAACTTATATATTAGAAGAATTTTGTAAAAATAATTTTGATAATTACATTTATATTAATTTAGATAAAGAAGAAAATATATCTGAAATCTTTGAAGAAACTATTGACCCAGATACAATAATTGAAAAAATCGAAATTATCAAAAATATAACTATTAATCCAGTAGACACAATAATATTTTTAGATGAAATACAAGTAAGTGAAAGAGCCATAACTTCTTTAAAATATTTTTGTGAAAGTGAAAAACCTTACAAAATAGTTTGTGCTGGTTCACTTTTAGGAGTTAAAATCAATAGATTTAAATCATCATTTCCAGTTGGTAAAGTAACAATTAAATACTTATACCCAATGGACTTTGAAGAATATTTAATTGCTCTAGGTGAAGATAAATTAATTAATGAAATTAAAGAACACTATAATTCTTGTGAACCACTAATGAATCCAATTCACGAAAAAGCATTAGATTTATAGAACAAAAGTCAAAATTTATTTTGACTATCCTTGTATCACTACAAGGCACTTCTGCTTCATAGAGTCCTTTGGACTCTCCACAGACCAACTTCGGATGGTCGCCACCCTACTATTTTTATTTTATTTATTTTAATTTATATTAAACTTCGCATATATATTTTTAATCCTTCAAACATTATATTAATACTAGCATTGATATCTCGATCATGTATATATCCACATTTAGGACATTCCCACTTTCTTATACTTAAATCTTTTAACTTTTTATTTTGATATTCACATACTGAACAAACTTGACTACTTGGATAATATCTATTTATTTTATATAATTTTTTATTTTGCCAAAGGCACTTATATTCCAAGACTCGTTTTATTTCAGCTAACTGGATATTTACTAAATGTTTGGCTATACTTCTTGTTTGATACATTGCTTTAATATCTAAATCTTCCATTACGATAATATCATTTTCTTTAACTATTTTATTTGTTATATCATGGATTAAATGTTTACGGATATTCTTTAATTTCATATATGCTCGTTTTATTTTTAATTTTATTTTCTCTCTATTCCTACTTCCTTTTTGGCTTCTAGCAAGGGCTTTTTGTAATCCTTTTATTCTTTTATTAATATTTGTGCATTCTAAATTGTTTTCTATCTTTTCATTATGACTAGTTATTATTAAATCTTTTATTCCTAAATCTAGTCCTACAATACTTTTAGGTTGAAATGGAGGTAGTATTAGTGGAACTTCCACTAATACACTTACATAGTATTTTAATCCTTCTCTTCTTACAGTTGCACTTTTTATATTACCGACAAAGACTTCTTTATTTCTATATCCTCTGATAGGTACTTCTTTTAACTTTGGTAATGTTATTGTTTTATTTTTTAAATCTATTTTTATACTTTCATAGTTTTTATCTTTATAAGTATTTTTAATATTATTGGTTTTATAACTATTACCTGTATCTTTATTTTTAAATTTAGGAAATCCATTATTTTGACTAAAAAATCTATGATATGCATTTTCCAAATTAAATACAGGATTTCTTAAACTGAAACTATCTACTTCTTTTAACCAGGGATAACTTTTACATAATTGTGGTATTTCCTTTATTTGTTCATAACAAGTTTTTGATATACCTGTTTTTTTATATACATATATTCGTTCTTCTAAAAAATGATTATATACAAATCTAGAACAACCAATAGTTTGATTGATTAACTTTTTTTGTTCATCACTTGGATATAATCTAAATTGATAACCTTTTAAAATAGTAGTCACACCAAATTTCCTCCTTGTAAATCAAGTATAACAAACATAAGTTTGAATGTCAATAATTTTATTTGAAAAAGTATAACTTTCCTATTATAAAAATATAATTCTAAATATAGTATAAGAATATCTACTAAAAATTTTGGTTATGAAAATAATTTAAAATCAGTTCCATTGTATGCAGTATTTTGCATAAACAAAGCAAATTAAAATTAATAAACTTAACATTATTATCATATTTTTAAATAAAGGTGGTAATAATGTTTTTTAATGAAATACACACTAGAATAAGATATGTATTTTTAATAGTTATTATAGTTTTAATTATAGCTATAGCTAGAGTTTTTTATATTCAAGTTTTTTCTTATGAAAAACTTAGTACTTTAGCAGAGTCTCTTTGGAGTCGGGAGTTACCTATTTCAGCAGATCGTGGGGAAATAGTTGATCGTAACGGTGAAGTACTTGCTACAAATATCACTACTACTTCCCTAGTTGTTATACCTAACCAAATCGTTGATAAAGAAGATGCCGCAAAAAAAATTAGTGAGATACTGGGTAGTGATTATGAAGATATGCTTAAACATTTATCTAAAAAAACTTCAATTGAAAGAGTACATCCCGAAGGTAGAGGGCTTGATTATGAGACAGCTGAGGCAATAGATGCTCTAAAAATTGATGGTGTTTATTTAGTTAAAGAATCAAAAAGATATTATCCTTATGATACAATGCTTAGTCATGTTTTAGGTTATGTTGGTATTGATAATCAAGGTTTATCAGGATTAGAACTTTATTATAATGATTATTTGACGGGAGAAGATGGCTCTATTAAGTATTTTTCCGATGGCAAAGGGCATAAGTTGGAACTGGCTGAGATTTATGAATCCCCTACTAGTGGGATTACTTTAGAACTTACAATAGATATCAATTTGCAAATGGCTGTTGAAAATGAACTTGATAATGCCATAGCTAAATATGATGCTGATAGTGCTATAGCTATAGCAATGGATCCAAATACTGGAGAAGTACTTGCTATGGCTAGCAGACCCAATTTTAACTCCAATGATTATCAAAGCTATAGTACGGAAGTGATAAACCGCAACTTACCTATTTGGATGACTTTTGAACCAGGTTCAACATTTAAGCACGTACCTACCATACAGTGACCATATAAAACAAAGGAAAGAGAGCATTCTCTTTCCTTTAGTTTTCTTCATCTTCTTCAACTGTTTCTACATCGTTAAATAGTTTTTTTGTATTTGTGTGATACCTATATTGGTATACTTCTAGTTCTCTTTTAAGAGCTAATTCGAGTTCTGTATATTTTGCTTCCATTAGTGTTAGCAATAGACAAATGTCTGCTTGAGCACCTAATGGAATAACCGGAATTGTTAATTGTCTAAAGTCTTCAAGTCTAATATAGTTAGTAGGTGAAGAAGTGTTATTATAGTATCTTTTGATATGTTTATTGATTTTTTCTACAAAGTAGTCTGATTCTAATACATATCTTAGATATACAGGCGTTACTTCATCTTCTATATCTTTGAATGGTCTTAGACGAAATACTCCATCAGAAAATATAAAGTTAGGTTTATCTACTATAGCCGTCTTAGTACCTTTTGAGTAAATAGCGAATAATACATCATCCTTTTTCAACTTTCCTTTACTAATGAACTCATCTAAGTCTTCTTTTCTTATTCTTTCTGTATGAATACTTTTGTTTTCTTTGATATACATTAGCGAATTGTCTTCTATAACAGTTCCATATTGTATTTCTTTTGTAGTAATATAGCGATATGGGAAATTATCATTGGTATCTATTTTCATATCCTTTATCTTAGAGCCAGCGATTATATCAGCAATACCATCTAATGGAACCATTTTAATTTGTTCGCTTTGTTTTAGTTGCTCTATAGCATCAGATATACATTTATTAACTCTTTTAATATTTGTATTATATTTTAAACGTGATTTATAATTCGTTTCTTCTTCATTCTCATAAATGAAATCTGATAAGCATACATCTTCAATGGTTGTAAATGTATGTTCTTTATTGTAATTTATGTAGTCACAAATATTTAATGAGTAATTATGATTTGATATTTCTTCTGGGGTTGCTAGATATGATAAATTGTCTATAGAGTTTCTATTTAATATAAGCTCTATAATGTTATCAATGTTTTCATCACTAAAAGTTACTTGATTGCTATTCTTAGTGCATATGTTGCCGGCATCAATAAATAATATGTTGTTGTCTGTTTTGTTTTTTCGAATCAGAAATAGACATGTGCCGGTATCAGTTCTTAGGAACATCTTTCTAGGTAGTAGTATTATTGTATCTATTTGATTGCTATCAACTAGATGTTTTTTTACTGCAGTTTCTTCAGGATTTGATCTGGATAACATGTTTGGCGTGTCAATTGCCAATGCTAATCCATTTTTATTTAATGTATATATGATGTGGTATATGAATGCCCAATCAGCTAACGCTTGATTAGGAAGAGGTTTGTCTTTGAATCTCTCATCGTCTTCTCTTAGAGCAGCTTTATCCCATTCTATTCCAAAAGGTGGGTTAGCAAATATCAAATCGTACTTTTCCTTTTCTTCTTTATCATAAGTTAGCAATGTATCGCATTGAGTAATTTTAAAGTCCCTTACATTGTGTACTATCATATTCATTCTACACAAAATAGTAGGTATTGCATTTAATTCTTTGCCATAGAAAGGTATAGTATTATTGTATCTTGCATATTCAGTTAATAATGAACCGCTTCCACAAGTAGGATCATAGATATTACTTGGATCAGTAATATATTGATCTGCGATCTTTTTTAATAGTTTTACTACTGATGGTTGAGTATAGAATATACCATTTTTAAGACTCATATTATTGTTTGTGTCCTTATTGTTCAATAAGAATTCAAAGATATTACCAAACAAATCATAGTCAGATTTGTTAATATCATAATCAATTTCTGATATAGCTTTTAGTATAGTCGAATAAATATTGCTCCTTATATTTTGGCTAGTTCCAATACCTTCTGCTTCAGTATCTATGTTTCTAAAGATTTCACATATATCATATTTAGAAGATTGTTTGATATTCTTAAATATTGAGTTTAATGTTGAATCTAAACGACTACTATTCAATTCTTTAGCTACGATATTTTGAAATAAGTCTTCTGGGTATATGAAGAAATCTATATCACTTTGAACTTGAGATTTATATGCTTCCGCTTCATTGTTGTTTAGTTCAATGTAATTTATATTGAAGTTAGTTTGAATATGATTGATTATATTTTCAGAAAGAAAACGATAGAACAAGATTAAGTATATGTATTTTTCATAACTAGTTATATCCTGACCTTTGTTATATCCTTTCAAAGCTTTTTTTAAGTTTTTTGTGATTGTTCCAATACTTTTCATTTTTGCCATTATAACACCTCCATTTAATCAGTAAGTATTATACCACTTTTTAACCGATTTTAGAATGTAACTACAATAATCAATGTTATTAGTTTAAATATCCCAATCTATATATCTGTCTTTTTGATTAGTTAAAATATATCCCAAGTAACACTAGGAAAGTTTTTGAAGTGAATCATGACGATTGAATATGCTCTGAAATATTTTAGTTTTTATAATAATTAATACCACTTTTTGTATATTTTAGAGTAAATTGGTGACTAGATTTCGTACAATACTATGACAATTGTTAGATTACCTTTCGAGTTTATTATGATGTTTTTCACTTTTTTGATAGTTTAGTGAAAAATATCATTTAGATTTCGTATAGTAATGTGACAGTTGATGGATTGTCTGGTTAGTTCTTCACCTTCACAACTTTTAAGATAATCCATCAAGAATTGTCAGTTTGATTTTATATTACTATGATGGTTGATGAATCATCGGATTTACAGCGACGTTTTTACAACTTAGTACGAGATTGCCTACTCGGAAAACGCAATAACAATAATAAAGATATTAATAATAATACTAACAATCATAAGGCTATTATTTCAAAAGAAAGATTTAAAGCAAAGAGAGATTTAGATGATGGGGATATTTAAACATTAAGAACACAGGAACCCCAATTATATTAAGTATCGACGTACAGATGCTCATATAGAGACAACTTATGTATGAGTATCTATATAAGTAGATATAGTAAGGTTTAATTATATTGATAATTTAATTGATTATCGTCAATTGGATTTCGTATATTAATATGACGATTAATGAATCGTCGGATTTACAGCGACGTTTTTACAACTTTGTGCGAGACTGCCAACTCGTTAAACGCAATAACAATAATAAAGATATTAATAATAATACTAACAATCATAATGCTATTATTTCAAAAGAAAGATTTAAAGCAAAGAGAGATTTAGATGGTAGGGATTAGCTTATAGATACAATTCTATAGGAATAAGAATTTTAGATAATGATATTAGTGATTTAGATGGTAGGAATCCCAATTATAGTATCGACGTACAATTTCACTAGAAGATGTATATGCAGATATAAGATGATTATTTTATTTGATTAAGCTGGTCAAGCGGAGATTTTGAAGTGACTATGGTTATTTATACTAGTTTTACTTTAGAGTCTCTTAAACCGGTTTAAAGTTGCTAAATATTTTGAATTTAGAGAGGATTTGATAATGTATGAAAGCACATTGGATTGTTAAGCTTAAGAATCCATTTAACGGAATGAAGCTGGTTGCTTATGAAGATGGACGTGTCTATGTTGATGGAACTGGACCTTTAATTGGTAGACTTAATCTAACCTCTATGGAAAAGATTAGGTATTACATAAACGAGTATGCTCATTATATCAAGGTAGTTGGATATGAAGTTCAGGATATATATGGATTTATAGCCAAGTTCTGGGATAAAAGCAATGTTAAGCGTGATGACCTGGCGGTTAAAGGGTGGCCTTACGAGCGTGAATTCCTAGAAATTATATTTAACAAGAATTCATATCGTAAGTTTTTGATTGGTGATGGTGAGTTTGTTTCTATTATGCATGATTATTTACTAACTTCGTTAGATTAAGCATGCAGAGGAATGAAACTAGTTTTGTTTTTATCAGTAACTGCTGCAGGTGGACCTTGTTCTTGGGATCGTTGCATGAAGCGTTGCTTGAAGCGGTGGATCCAGCGTAGCTTGCAGGAGCACATGTTACCGGTTTTACTTAATCTTATTTTCAAGAACAATACCTAGTATTATTTATACTTTATATGGAATTCTAGTGCAACGAAGTGTGGGTTGCCTTTTCTGCTGTCTTCACAATATGCTGGAGTAAGTAATAATATTTATATTCTGTTCTACTTTCTATTGATTAAGTTTTACTTTTAAGGTTAAATACAAAATCAAAGGTGAATAGAAGATGAAAGATATAAAGATAGATAGATATATTGATAAAACGCTTCCCAAACACCACTACATAACATTGGAACTAGTAAGAAGGGAATTTATCAGCAGTGAATCGGATTTTGATTTATACCTGTATGATGCTCTATTTGAAGAATTATTGTTGAGATATGATTTTAAGACTATAATTGTGGCAGTTAATTACATTGCCACAAAGGTTAAGAATCAAAAATTTTTAGATGAAGAAGGAGCCAAGATCGAGAACTTATATGCCTATTTTAGGACTTCTATTACATTTAACCTAAGAAAGATTACTAATCAGATAGATTTTGATTGGTTGAACGATGATTATGATTGATTTTCCTATTCTTTTTTTACCTTTTTTAGGGTTTTTACAGCTTTTTTATATATTTTGTAGAACATCCTATTGCAGAAATGTTCTTCTATTTTAGAGAGAAACATTACGATTTCGAAATGTCTTGATTTTTGTTTCTTTTCTCTGTTAGTGGGTGTTTCTATTACTTTGTTTGAAAGATTCGCCAAATGGGCAAAGAATGCCGAATCAGGTGGTTATTTGAGAGGAGTTGTACTATGAAAGATAGAACTTGGCTGGTTAAGCTTGAAAGATATGATAAGAACTGGATTACCTTGTATGATGATGCAAATGTATTATGCTGTGGAAGAAAGAAACCTTATGTTTTGAAGAAATCAGCTATGGAAATGGTACAAGAATTGATTAGTGAGTATTCTGCTGATGATTCAATTGCTGATTTTGACCAAGATTGCATTATTAAGTGTAATGCCAATCCGAAATTAGCGAGCCATAATCGTTTGTTTTTTAATCAGATGGTGGCATTATTGTTTGATCCTAGAAGTATTAAGCACCCAGATAGTCGTCTAGGTGCTATAATGGAGGAAATAGAACGTTTAAGAGCAGATGGAACACTAAAAGAAATGATAGAAACAAGTGGTCAAGATGCTGTTATAGATGAATTGATTTTGAAGTTTAGTGATAGAGAGAGCGATTAATGAGTGATTGCTCTTTTTACTTGGTTTTAGAGATGAATTATATGTTTATTTTATCAACTTTTTATGGTACAACATGGTTAGCATGGAGGTAAAATATGTTTAGACCTAAGACTGATGATGATATTACCGAAGAAGAATTTTTAACAATATTATCACCTTTCGTTGATAAATGTCATAAATTCATAGAAAAGAAGATTATACCTGTTTATGTTGCTTACTATATAGCAGAAGCATACAATACAAGTTCTTTAGAAGAGGATACTTATGATATTTTCATAAACTCTGCCTTATGTTCATTTAATATTGAACCTGCTAATTATGAAACTATCAAATCTGATACTACAAAGCTGCTAGAGGATGAATATCACTTAAGAGTAATAAGCGAAGATCCACTAGATTTTGAAAGAATATTCTGATCCTATGTTATTTGACAATAGATGCTTTAGTTGGAATTATAGTTTAAGAATTATTGTTTATTTCATTTAAATAGCTGTATAATTATTTAAAGCACGTTATTATACAAAGCGGATGGTGATGTAATTGAATAAGCTTATTCTTGAGTTTCCTACATTCGAAGAGATAAAAGAAGTTTTATCTAAGGAACTACCTGATATCATTGAGATAACATTTAAGAGTCAAGAAAACAATGCTAAAGAGTTTGAAATAATATATTATTTGGTTAATTGTACTGATTACTTTTTTGAATCGTTAACGCCAACTGATGATTCACGTACAAACTTTATAGCACACTTTAAAAGGAAGAGTTAATTCTCTTCCTTTTCTATGATTAATAGACTTTAATCGATTTTTTTTGTTACGTTACTAGATTCTGGTTCTTCAAATAATTTTGATAACGGTATTCCAAGAACTTTAGCAAACTTATATGTAGTACCGATACTTGCTGTTTGAAATACTTTTTCAGATTCAAGATTTTTTATGAAACTCAAAGCATACAAACTTTTTTCAGCAAGTTGTTCTTGTGTCATACCTGCCTCTTTTCTATACTTTTTTAGATTTTTAGCTAATATTGTGTAAGCATAGTTTTCATCAATTTTGTCTTTATTGTCCATTGTAACCACCTATAACAATTATCTCAATAATAGATTAATTCTTTGGTATGCTGTTCGTAGACTTTTGTGATATAATAATTATGTAGTAAGTTTTCAAGGAAGGAGTTGAGCGGTTATGTTTACCGGAAGATTTGAAGATAGTAGTTTTTTAATCATTATGGAGTCATTGTTTCTTGCTTGTGTTAGTACATTGTTTATTCATAATAACAAGATAATAGCTGATTCTATTTGCGAGGCAACACAAATTCCGTTTGATTTAGAATTGACTGTTATGTCTGCTGGATTCTGAAATAACATTATTATTTTGTTACTTGTTGCTGAAATTATACTTGCTGTTTTATTTATTGAGAAGTTTATCCCAATGTTTGTTGAAAAGTTAGTTTGGGGTTGTTAAATTTAAGGAGTTGTATGTTGTGAAGAAAAATAAGATTGAAAGTAAGAAGAAACATCCTGCCTTAAGATCGTTATGGCAGACATTATTATTGGTGTTGATATTAGTTTTATTTTCATCAATAGTATATTACGTAGATGATATTGGTGATGTTGCAGTAGTATACTCGTATGTTCTTTTAATAAGTGGGATTATTGGTTTTATAATTATACTATTAAATAATTTTGCTGGTAAGAATTATTGGAAGATTTATAGAAACATTACGTTGATAGCAATAGTTGTTTCTGGAGTTACCAGCGGTGTGTATGGATTATATTCAGAGAGTATGAAAGCAAAACGAATATGTGGTAGTAATGGCGACCTTTCTTATTGTGTGAGTGGAGAACCTATTTCCTGTGGTGATGGTAATATAGCGATTCTTAAAGGAAAAGGCTATAAGTGCTTATCTGAAGATGATTATCTAATGAGTATATTGGGAAAATATGATTATCCTTGTATAGAGAAATTTAACAAATATCCAGTGTACGATGAAGATTATTTATCACAGATTGCTATTGATAATCAAAATAGATCGTTTCATGTGTATGAAGGTGAAGACAACATTAATGCTGATTTAATAGAAGCTGAGAAACAATGTGTTCCAACTAAATTAGATAATTTATATTCAGATATGATTAAGTCTAGGAAAGAAAACTTACCTTCTAAATATGATATAAGAGAAAAGGTTAAAGTAACTGCTGGTAATCAGGGGCGTTCTGATACTTGTGCAATTTGGTCAAAGACTAAGGCTTTAGAAATATCCGCACAACTAAAAGGGATAGATTATCAATTCTTGTTAGATTTTGAAAGCAAGATTAATTCTCTAAATATAGATAAAAGTGAGTCATTAGATGCTAGTATAAATAATAGTAATTTAGTTCCCGGTAATTGGAGTTTTATTGGTGGTATCCTTGATGAACGAAATGATGGTGACATTACCTATTTGTCACTTCCTAAAGAACTAAATAACTACTTGGAAGAATATAGATATCTCTATCCAAATGATACAAATAAGTATTATGATAAGTATTCTCAAGATATAGAGATAACAAGAACTAAGCTTTTAGTAATGGATTATGGTAATGCCTTTATATCTTCTCCAAAAGACGAGTTTAATCATGAAATGGTAATTATAGGATGGGATGATTCTAAAGAAGCTTGGCTTGTCTTAAATTCATGGGGTAATACATGGTCAGGATATGATGGATTTGTATCAAATGGTGATGGTACCACATGGATTAAGTATTCAGATTCGAGATTTGAACTATTATCTCCTAATGTTGGTTATGCTATTGAATTAATAAGTAAATAGTTAACATTACATAATAGAAAATTTTGGAAAGGAAGTTAAAGATGGTGATTTAGATGGCTTTGATTAAATGTGTAGAATGTGGGAAAGATATAAGTGATACAACAGAGGAATGTATCCATTGCGGAGCACCTACTTCTATTTCAATTAAAGGTAACCCGAAAAGATATAAGAAATTTATTGTTTTTATAATAGTTGGCATATTGATTTTAATACTTATAATTGTTAGTGTACCTTTTGTTATTAACCATGTAAATAGAGATTTGATGACTTCTTCAACTTTAAGTGCCGAATACTCAGCACCGGAAATGGAATCTATTTATGGTGATGCAATGAGAGCAATATTTAAGTTTGATGAAGATGGTACAGTAACTTTTCAACGTTGCAATTTGAATACTGATACTTGTGCAGAACCTCATTCATATACTTATAAGAAACATAGTCTAGATATAGATATTTATTCTAGTTTAGATTATCTTGTTTATGATTGTCTTCTAAAAGACTCAGGTAAATTCTTACGTTGTGACGATATGAGTGGTAGATATCAAGATTATGCTAAGATAGATTGATTTAATAGTAAGAAAGGAAGATGTTTTTATGGCACTGATTAATTGTAAGAGATGTGGTAAAGAGATTAGCGACAAATCGGTAAAGTGCGTTCATTGTGGCTGTGATACAGAACGTTCTATTCCACATTGTTGTCCAGAGTGTGGTCAAGAATATAATAATATATTGTGTAAGAACTGTGGGTATAGGAATAATGATACCAAAGTTAAAGTTAAAGGTAATAAGCTTTTTCCATTCGTTATTAGTTTTGTATTTGGTTTTGCAACATTTATATTTGTCCTTTTAGAGATGGATAACTTTCTTGGTGCATTCATATTTGCATGTATTGCTTTTTATGTTTCTTTATTGATTTTTGGAGGTGTCAACGTAGGTTCAATTGATGATTTTGATGATTACCTTGCTAGAAATGATTCAGACCCTTATAAAAGAGCTTTATATAAGCAAGTTAAGAAGAGTAACAAGAAGTAGTTATTTCTATGGTATAATATAACATGATGATTGGAGGTTCGATTATGACTAAGAAAATTGGAATTAAGAAGATTGAAACTAATATTCCTTATGATATTTTTATTTCCAGTATAGATGGGATTGCTGGTGCAGTAAAAGGTGTTACTCTAGATGTTTACTTCACTTCTAAGAGAATTTATGAATTAGAAGATACTATGTTTGTTATACTTGATATGTATGATAGTACCAGTGAAATGAAAGCTTTATTAGTTGGTAATAGAGATAAAGAATTTACTTCACTAGTTGATAGCATTAAGATTGATGCTGATGTAAGATATAGAATAAGCGGTAATGTTTCTATACCCTCTGACAATGATGATGTAGAGTTACCTTTTATGAATGATATTAAGAATAATAAGTTGTTTTGTATTTATGCTTTTCAAAGAAACCCTAAATCAGAATATTTTGAATTAAAACAGCTTGCTAAGATGGAGATTGAGAAAGTTCGTAATGGTATAAGTATTGTTCAACAAAGTATTATTAATGTTCTTAAGTCGGATGATAAGAGTATTTCTATGAAAGAACTTCACATTATGTATTGTTATGATGGCGATGATGGGTTTGATTTGGATATACATCAATTTTATGATTTATACGTAAGTCCTTTAATAAAGAGCAAGGAAATTAAGGTGTGTAATTTAAAACAATGCACTAAAGAGAAACCTTTACCAATGACAGAATTTGAGCTTATGTATAATGGTAATTAATAGACAGAGATTAATTCTCTGTTTTTTTGTTAAAGATGCTGTATTTTTTTCTGATATATGTTTTAATGTAGATGATGCTACATATGCTGTAGCACCTACATAACAACATCGAGAACTAGCTATTCTCGTGAAGATACATGATATGGTTTGATTCCGGTTTAAATCATGTATGGTTTATGAGTGAACGATTGCACCAAGTGCAGTAAGCAATCGCCGCCATTTAGATATTTAGTAAGATAGACTTTGTGAACTAGTCAAGTAAAAGTAGACAGTTTAAAAAAGTTAGAACCCTGATTCAATTTTATATTGAATTGGGGTTTTATAATTTAATGCATATGATGGTCTTTCATTATTGTAATAATAAATGTATTCTTCAATAAGTTTTGGAACATCATCACAATTTTTTAAATCAAAATCAATAATTAATTCTTCTTTAATCCATCCGTTCAACGATTCATTTACAGGATTATCAGTAGGTGTGCCTGCTCGACTCATTGAACGAGATATGTTATAATTTTCTAGAAGCTTATTATAAGCTTTAGATGAATAAACTGAGCCTTGATCTGTGTGAAGAATAATCAAATCATCAGTTTGTTCTTTTTTTATGCGTTTTAATACTTGTTTTAATCCATCATGATATGAATTAATAGAACCTTTTTTAGTTGTTAATCCATATCCCACTATTTCTTTATTCCATGCATCGAAATAGAATGTTAATTCATAATATATTCTTCCTACCCAAAAAGCAGTCATATCTGAAACAATTACTTCAAATGGTCTTGATAAATATTTCCATCCATTCCAAACTAAATTATTAAATTTTTCATGTTCTTCATCTGGTTTTTTCCATTGATAATGTTTCCCCCTAGAACGGATTCCCTCATATTTACAACATAAATGGACATGATTATCAGACCAAACTATTCCATAATGTAATCGTGCATATGCATTAATCCATCTATATCCATGAGATGGATGTTTTTCATGAATTTGCTTTATCAATTCTATATCGGATTGTCTAGATATTTCTTTATCACATGGGTTTTCTTGCCTGTATTTCCACTTGTAATAACCAGACTTACTTATTTTCATATAATTACATAACGAAACTATAGAGTATTTGTTTTTATATTCATTTATTATTTCATATTCTCGTCTAATGTAGTAACGTACTCCTTTTGATCCCCACCTCCTTTCACTAGATAACCTTTTTTTAACCGTGCATTTTCTATTTCTAATTTCATTATTTTTCTCTCCAATTCTTCTTCACGATTTTTAGGTTTCCTAGCACCTTGTCCTTTGGTTTCTCCTTTCTTTTTACCAGTTTTAGATTTTAGTCCATCAATTCCATCTTCTAAATATTTGTTATACCATCTATGTAATACTTGATAGTGAATATTATATTTTCGCTCATAATAATGTAATCCCTGTTCTCCATTTAAATATTCTTCAATTATTTTTGCTTTTTCTTCTGGTGTTCTCATATTGTTCTTTCTCATAATTCCTCCTTCAATTATAATTTTATCACTAAAAAAGTAGACTTCTACCTTTTTTGTAGTTGTCTACTTTTATAATATCACTTCATTGTAGTCTGTCTTTTTATTTATTCAAATAAGGGGTGTAAATGAAATCATTTGATTTCTTTTATACTAGAAACTTGTCCGAAATGCGTTGCTTTTTACTTGAATTTAAGTGATTTATATAAACGAAATGTGAAAGATGTTTTCTTTTATAGTTCGGTGTAAGGAGGATTCAATATGGAAAGTAAAATATTCGGGTACTGCCGCTGTTCCACCAACGAGTCAAAACAAGATGTAAAATATCAAATTGATGCATTAATTGATAAAGGTGTAGATATATCTAATATAAGGTATGAGTATATTTCTGGTAGAAAGGAACATAGACCTGGCCTTGATGCACTATTTGAAGAAATGAATGAAGGAGATACTTTAATAGTTACTGATATTACTCGTTTGTGTAGGAATACAAAGGTTTTGTGTGAAATAATTGATTTGATTATTGCAAAGAAATTTAGGCTTATTGTTGGTAGTATTGATATAGATTGTAGGAATGGTAGTTTAGATCCTATGATTGAAGGTATGCTAAAAATTAACGCGGTTTTTGGGGAGATGGAAGCGAAGCTGAAAATACATCAAATCCATTTAGGATTAGCTACAGCTGTTAAGGCTGGTAAGAAGTTAGGACGTCCTAAGTCAACTTATGATGATATTCCAAAGGTGTTTATGCAGTATTATCCTAAGTATAAGAATGGAACTCTAAACAAAATGGCTTTTGCTAGAGTTACTCAATTATCGTATCCAACTATTTATAAGTACCTAGATATTGTTGAGAATGCTTAGTAGTAGTTATTATTAAGAGAACTTTTTGCTAAAGTTTTCTTTTTTTTTGATTAATCTGAGTTTTATTCAAAATATTTCGTATAACAGTATAGTTGCTTTTTCCATAATGGGCAACTAGAAAGTAAGGTGATTTTAATGAATTATGGTTATTATGAAAAAAGAAGAAGTGAGATGGAAGATTGGGATGTTTATTACGATGTGTATTGTTATGTCCCAGATGACGAGAAAATCTTTTGCGACGAAATAGGTAGTAGTAAAAATTTGGATTATCTCCTTGATATTATGGGAGAAGGTGATAGCCTTCATCTCACTAATCTCTTTGATTTGGGAGGAAGTTGGGATAAGGTTATTAAGGCTTTGTACATTCTTAATGATAATAATATTAGATTGTTTGTTATGAACGATGAGGTTAATCTTGATGATGTAATATATGCAATTACAGGTGCAGAAGTAGCTTAATAAGCTACTTTTTTAATGCTTGATTTTTATTCCCAAGTAGGACTAGGGAGAATTTTCGCACTATTGTCTAGTAATGATGTACGTATGTATTTTAGCGAGAATATTTGTGTATTACTGCTTGATAATTCGCTGTTTTTATAAGATTTTTAGCACTTTTTTCAACTTTTTTGCGATTAAAGTGAAAAATGTCCAAACAATTTCTTATAACATACTAGCGAGTGGTGCAGTGCCCATGGTATTAGTGCTTATATATGTTTTGGTTTGCGCTCTCGCTGTGAATATTGGGTAAGTGATTAACATGCTACATTACTTTTGTATTTAGCTTACCTCCTTTTTGGGCTTTATATGAACGTCTCACTTACCCATTTCACTATTTAATGTATTTAAGTCTATTGACAAAGTGATGTATTTAAGCGATTTAATGTTAAAGCTGTTTATGAATTATTCATTTATTTCACACATAGACTTAAGTAGTTTATGAAAGTGAGAAGATTATTATGGATATGAATAAGATAGTGGAAGTGCAAATTCAAATTATTATTAATACAAACCTTTATAAAAAAAATATTATTGATGAGAATACTTTTTCGAAGGCAAATGAAAAGTTACTTAAGATGCTTAAAGCATTAAGGGCAGCATAATATATGTAAACTAAAGTAGCAAAGGAGGAAGATTATGTCCTATGATGAAATAGTATCTGCAGTAATTCGTGGGGAAAACCTTCGTAATCTTCCTCTTCGAGTTACTTATTATTGTAGAGTATCAACTGATAGTGATGTTCAAATTAATTCATTAGAAAATCAATTAGACTATTATAGAAATTATATTAGGTCAAATCCAAACTGGACATTTGTTGAAGGATACTATGATGAAGGAATTACTGGTGTTGTTATTACCAAACGTGATGACTTTAAGCGTATGATACGCGATGCTAAATTAAATAAGTTTGATTTAATTGTGACAAAAGAAGTTTCTAGGTTTGCTCGTGACCTTGAAGATAGTATTCATACAATTAGAGAACTTAAGGAACATGGTGTGGGTTTGTTTTTTGAAAATCAAGCATTAAATACTTTTGATCCAAATTCTGAAATGATTTTAAATACTTTATTTAGTGTAGCGCAAGAAGAATCTAAGAAGCTTTCTTCAAGGGTTAAGTTTGGCCATAAGCAAGCTATGGAAAAAGGTCATGTTCTTGGGTCTAGTAATATTACTGGTTATAAGAAGGATAAATGTAAGCTAGTAATTGTTGAAGAGGAAGCAAAATTCATTAGAACGCTGTTTGAACTATACGCTACAGGAGAATATGGATTTCATAAATTATCAAAGAAACTATCTGCAATGGGTTATTTAAATAAGAAAGGTAGAATGTATGATAAAGATAGTCTTAAGCGTATGATAATGAATCCAAAATATAAAGGTTTTTATAGAAGTCATGAACATGAAATAATGGACTATAGAACCAAAAGAAGAAAGAAACTTCCAATTGAAGAGCAAAAGATTTACAAAACTGAAGAAGAAATTATACCAGCTATTGTATCAGAGGAACTTTGGGATAAGGCAAATGAAATATTAATAACTAGGACAAAGAGTTATCAGAATAATAACTATTGGTCAGGCGGTTTGAAATATCCTTTTAGTTCTAAGATTTATTGTAAGGATTGTAATGCTAATTTTCAAAGATCACATGGTAGTAGGAGAAAGAATAGACCTACATGGAGTTGTGGCATGTATTTACAATATCGTATTGAAGCTTGTGAGTCTCCTATTATTGCAGAGATAGATCTTTATAATATATTGAAGCAAATAATGGATAACATAATTCCAAACAAATCATCAATAGTAGATAATATGCTAGAATTGTATAACAACATTGATAAGACTAATCAGTATGATAAAGATTTAGCAGCGATAGATAAGGATATTAAAGTCATTGAAGACAAGAAAGCACTTGCATTTGATATGGTATTTAATGGAGAACTGACAAGAGATGTTTTAAAAAGTCAATTTGATAGTTTCGAAGAAAATCTGCAAAGACTTAAGAACCGCAAAGAAGAAGTATTGAAGCAGATTGAAATACTAAAACAAAGTAATGACAATATAGATAAGATGTCAAAATCTATTCAAGAGGAGATTGATGGTGGCTCTATAGAAGAATTTATCAGAAAGTTTGTAGATGAAATTATTGTATCCAAAGTGGATGGCGATAGATATAATATAAAACTAGATATATTCTTGAATTTATTTGGTACAGAAAGATCGCATACTAAAGGAGCAAAATATATAGGTGGACCTCTTGAAAATGAAATATTATATATGGAAAACCAAAAGTGTGATACTATTGAGCACAAGAGAACAGAACATACACCAAATCAATTTACTTATGATGTTTATGTAGAAACATTGTAAGTATTTTTTTTGTGTTATACTTCATTTATAATATGAATCTTTAGCTGTGTCGGAATGGTAGGAACGTTTAAAATAATTACTTTATCGGCAGCTATTGAAGAAGGTTTAGTCAATATTTTTGAAGATAGATTTACTGATTCTGGAGCCATAACTGTTGATGGGGCAACACTTCATTGTTGGAAAACTGGTGGTCATGGTAATCAAACATATCTTGAAGTCGTTGAAAATAGTTGCAATCTTGGTGTCAATACAGCAACACATATAAATTTCAAGAAAGCCCTTTAAATAATCAAAAA
>CALVKM010000012.1 GCA_944332705.1 uncultured Bacilli bacterium | reverse complement strand
TTTAAGCTATCAGGAGTTGCATTTCTCATATATATTATTTCACAATCTGGATCTAATTGTTTTACTCTTGCTGATTTACCTTCACTTGATTTACCATGTAAGAATACTGAAACATTACTTTCTACTGCTCCTCTTATTATATCTTCTTCTGATACTCCATCAAAATTGAAGCCATAAGGATTTTGTTTTCTTGACTTTTCTTTTCCTTCTAAATTTTGGGTTTGCTCTACCGATGTAGTATATGAATAAACTCTGTTAGTTACTATTTCTTTTGAAAAATAATTATCCATAAATTGTTTTATATCAGTTCTATCAAAATCATCTTTGTAATCTCTACGATTTTTAAATTGTACTCCGGAAAAAATTATTTTCTTCGATAGTGCTATATTTGCTCTTTCATCTACTAACCAAATTATTGGTTCAACACGAACCCAATATGTATTTCCTGATTGAATTGTTCTACCATCAGACAAAACCTCTCCATCACAGTTTGAATCACCAACAAAACGAATATATTTACCTCCATTATATTTATATTCAGTATGAGTTCTAGCTCTAAAGCTTGTATCAGTATCTTGGTATCTAACTGAATCTGTTGTATAATTTTTGCCTGTAGTTTTTAAACTTCCATTGTTGTATACTCTTTCTAATTCACGAGAATAATTTTCATCAACAATTGTTTGTGGATATTCTCCATAAAGGATTTCCTTAATTCCACTGGTACCTCTCACTCCGTTCGAGGAGACCTGCTGAATTGAAGAGTAAGGTAAAGCTGGGCGGGCCCCACCATAGCGTAGATAAACACGGTACCAATTCCTACGACCATTTCCGTCAACGATGCGCGCGTCATTATCCCCATCAGATGATTTTGTCCACCACCAACCAGTTCTATCTTTTCTAGTGTTTCCTTCACTCGCATAATCATCGGAGGATACACTCCCTCCCAATAAAATAGAAAAATCAGTTATAGCACATTTGGTACCATATCTACTTATAATATCTAACTGATTATTTCCAAATATTTGTTCATCTGTTAAAAATGTAAAGTTGTTCATTATATAAATCACCATATATATCATAACATATTTTTAATTTTTTAAATAGATTTTATGGCAATTTGTTAAACTTTTCATTTTTATAGTATAATACACTCCGAAAAGGAGGTGTATAGCAAAAAATAGCGAAGAAAAAAAACATAACCTATAACAAGATTGCTGAATTGTCTGGACACGAAAGGAAATAAATTTATAGATTAAATAACGAACTCAAAAAAGGAATATAGATTCTATATTAGTTCATGGTTTAACAAATAACCTATCTAATAGTTCTACTCCTCCTAAAGAAAATCTTTCATCGTTTAAAGCAAATCCCTGTACCATATAATCTTTAATTATTTTGTTTGCCCATGTTCTAAATTTAATAGCTTTTTTAGAATTAACTCTAAAACCTATAGAAATAATCATATCAAGATTATAATATGAATAATTCCTCTTTACTTTTCTTTTCCCTTCTTCTTGAACTTGTGCAATTTTTGCACAAGTTGCACTTTCTTCTAATTCACCATCTTCATAAATATTATTAATATGTCTAACAATACCACTTCTATCAATATTAAAAAGCATTGCTAAAGCTTCTGTATTTAGCCAAACATCTTCATTTTCAAGTAATACTTCAATTTGAATATTACCTTCTTCATCATTATAAAATATTATGTTTTTTTCAGTACCAATTAATTTATTATTCATTTTTTCTCCTTGAACAAAAGTTAAAATAAATTTTGACTATCCTTGTATCACTACAAGGCATTTCTGCTTCATAGAGTCCTTTAGACTCTCCACAGACCAACTTCGGATGGTCGCCACCCTACTATTTTTATTTTATTTTTATCTATATTAAACTTTGCATATATATTTTTAATCCTTCAAACATTATATTGATACTAGCATTGATATCTCGGTCATGTATATATCCACATTTAGGACACTCCCAAATCCTTATACTTAAATCTTTTAATAATTTGTTTTGATATTCACATACTGAACAAACTTGACTACTTGGATAATATCTATTTATTGTTATTAGCTTCTTGTTTTGCCACTTGCATTTGTATTCCAAGACTCGTTTTATTTCAGCTAGGGGAATATTCACTAAATGTTTAGCTATACTTTTTGTTTGATACATTGCTTTAATATCTAAATCTTCCATAACTATTATATCATTATCTTTAATGATTTTATTGGTTATGTTATGTATTAAATGTTTGCGGATATTTTTAAGTTTCATATATGCTCGTTTTATTTTTAATTTTATTTTCTCTCTATTCTTACTTCCCTTTTTGCTTCTTGCTAAAGCTTTTTGTAAGCCCTTTATTCTTTTATTAATATTTGTACATTCTAAATTATTTTCTA
Organism: uncultured Bacilli bacterium; assembly: GCA_944332705.1. Taxonomy (GTDB): domain Bacteria; phylum Bacillota_I; class Bacilli_A; order RF39; family UBA660; genus Onthocola_B. Next base: position 29,384 of record CALVKM010000012.1, on the reverse strand, counting down.
TTTTTTCACCATGACTAGTTATTATTAAATCTTTTATACCTAAATCTAATCCTACAATACTTCTAGATTGAAATAAAGGTACTATTAGTGGTTCTTCTACTAATACACTTACATAATATTTTAGCCCTTCTCTTCTTATAACTGCACTTTTTATATTACCAACAAAGCTTTCTTTATTTCTATATCCTCTGATTGGTACTTCTTTTAATTTTGGTAATGTAATTGTTCTATTTTTTAAATCGACTTTTATACTTTCATAATTTTTATCTTTATAAGTATTTTTAATATTATTGGTTTTATAACTATTACCTATATCTTTATTTTTAAATTTAGGAAATCCATTATTTTGAATAAAAAATCTATGATATGCATCTTCTAAATTAAATACAGCTGCTCTTAGGCTACAACTATCTACTTCTTTTAACCATGGATAACTTTTACAAACTTTTGGTATTTCTTTTATTTGTTCATAACATGATAAAGAAATACCACATTCTTTATAGAATTTTATTCGTTCATCTAAAAAATGATTATAGATAAATCTAGAGCAACCAATGGTTTGATTGATTAACTTTTTTTGTTCATTGCTAGGATATAATCTAAATTGATAACCTTTTAAAATAGTAGTCATACCAAATTTCCTCCTTGTAAATTAAGTATATCAAACACAAGTTTGGATGTCAATGGTTTTATTTAAAAAAGAGACTACCTATTATATAAAAAAGTTAATAAAAAAAGATGTAAATAAACTTTTTTATTATTACATCTCTTTTACTATATAACTTTTATAATGTATAGGATTTTTGTTAAAAACGAACAAAATATTTTTTAATTATGCGTTCTTACCGCAGCAATTTTTGTACTTTTTGCCTGAGCCGCAGGGACATGGGTCATTTCTACCAACTTTTGTAGCAACTCTTTTAGGTTGAGCTTTGACTTTTTCTTTACCGTCGTTTGCTTGACCTTGTAAAGTTTGCTTTCTTTCAGTATTTTGTCTTACTTCTGCTTTAAGTAAGAATGTTGCTATATCATTATCTATCTTATTAAGTAAGTTTTCAAACATTTCGTAACCTTCCATTGTATATACTTGAACAGGATTACTTTGAGCATAACCTCTAAGGCCAACACCTTCTTTTAAGTGTTCCATAGCACTCATATGTTCTACCCAATTTGAATCAATTACTCTTAAAGATATAGCTTTTTCAAATTCATTCATTAAAGGTGAAGATATCATTTTCTTTTCATAATCTTTAATTACTAAATCGAAAATATAATCAACTACTTCTTGCTCTTTTAAATTTTCAATATCTTTAACATCTAAGTTTTGATTTTTTAAGAAATTTGTATTTACATATTCTACTATTTCTGATAAATCATGTTCTGTTAAATAATTTTCTGGTGGAATATGTGATTCTACTAAATTTCTAATAGTATTTCTAAATGTTTCGATTATTTTATCATGAATAGATTCTTCATCTAATATTTCATTCCTTCTAGAATAAATTATTTCTCTTTGTTCATTTAAAACATTGTCAAAATCAAGAAGACTTTTACGATAATCATAGTTATTTCCTTCAACTTTCTTTTGAGCAGATTCAATAGATTTAGTCAAAGTTTTAGAACGGATTGCTTGAGTTTCTTCAAGGCCTAGACTAGTTAACATGTTTTGAATTCTTTCAGTTCCAAAACGACGCATTAAATCATCATCAAATGAAACAAAGAATTGACTAGTTCCTGGATCTCCTTGACGACCTGCTCGACCTCTTAGTTGGTTATCAATACGACGAGATTCATGTCTTTCAGTACCAATTACATAAAGACCACCAAGTTCACGAACACCTTCACCCAATTTTATATCGGTTCCACGACCTGCCATATTAGTAGCTAGAGTAATAGCTCCTTTTTCCCCAGCATGAGCAATAATTTCCGCTTCGCGTTCATGATTCTTAGCATTTAATACTTCATGTGGTAACTTATTTTTAGTTAAAAGTTTACTTAATCTTTCATTTGATTCAACAGAAATTGTACCAATAAGTATTGGTCTACCAATACTATGAATTTCTTTAACACAGTTAATTATTGCTTCATATTTTCCTTTTTCTGTAGGATAAAGTAAATCTGCCAAGTCTTCTCTAATTACAGGTTTATTTGTTGGAATTTGTATTACATACATGTTATAAATATTTCTAAATTCTTCTTCTTCTGTTTTAGCAGTACCAGTCATACCAGCTAATTTATTATACATTCTAAATAGATTTTGGAAGGTAATTGTAGCCATTGTTTTTGTTTCAGTATTAATTGTTACGCCTTCTTTTGCTTCAATTGCTTGATGTAAACCTTCCGAATATTGTCTACCATGCATAAGACGACCTGTAAATTGATCAACAATAATAACAGCATCATTTTCAATAACATAATCAATATCTTTTTTAAAACCATAATTAGCTTTTAGAGCTTGATTAATGTGATGAACTAAAACTGTATTATCTAAATCATAAAGGTTTTTAATATTAAGTAGTTTTTCTACGCGTTTACTTCCTTCTTCAGTTAATGATACATTTTTTGTTTTTAAATCAATTGTATAATCAGTATCTTCTTTTAATTTTTTAGCAACACGATCGGCATCAATATATAAATTGTTAGAATTAAATCTACCACCACTAATTATTAATGGAGTTCTAGCTTCATCAATTAAAATAGAGTCAACTTCATCGATGATACAAAAATTTAATCCTCTTTGAACTCGATTTTCTTTTTTAACAACCATGTTATCGCGAAGATAATCAAAACCAATTTCATTATTTGTTGAATAAGTTATATCAGCATTGTAAGCCTCTTGTTTTTCTTTAGGACTAAGTTCCCGAAGGTTAACACCAACAGTGATACCTAATAACTCATAAATTGGTCCCATCCACTGTGCATTTCTTTGGGACAAGTATTCATTAGTTGTTACAACATGGACACCTTTTCCTTCAAGGGCATTAAGATAAGCCGGCAAAACAGTGGTTAAGGTTTTTCCTTCACCAGTTTTCATTTCCGCAATATTACCAAAGTGGATTGCTAAACCACCAAGGATTTGGACATGGAATGGTTTTTCTCCAATAGCCCTATAAGCGGCTTCACGAGCTACTGCAAAAGCTGGAACTATTATATCTTCTAGAGTTTTTCCAGTTTCAAGCTCTGCTTTAAATTCAATAGTTTTTTCTTTAAGTTCAGCATCACTTAATTTTTGAATTTCTGGTTCCATTGCTTCGATTTCTTTAGCAATACTCTCAAAACGACTTAATTCTTTATATTCACTATCTAATAACTTCTTTAAAAATTTCATTTTCCACCTCAGCATTTATTATATCAAAAAAAATAAGAGTTTTAAACTCTTATTAGTATTTTATTTCATTTTTTAATCTAATTTGCTTCCACCCCATTCAACTACAACAAATCCTTCTCTTTTTGGAGTTTCTAATTTTTGTTCTTTTACTTCTACTCGTTCATCTAATCCTTTAAATTCCATTAATACTCTAATTATAGTATCAGGAGTAGGACTAATTTCTAATGGCATATATTCATTTATTTCTTCAATACTTAAAAATCTAATAAAATTATAATTATTTTCTTCTAATTGTGGCAACCAATAAATTATAAATTCATTTGCTTCTCTTTCATTTAATCCAAGTATTGCCAATTTTTCTTCTAAAAAACTAATAGTATCTTCTTTTTTTATTACAAAACCTTCAGTTAAATTAGTATTATCTGTGATTCTTTTGCCTTCCCAATATAATCCATATAAATTTCGACCAGTCTTTAAATCAATTAAATTACCATTAGGATTGGCTAAAATATGCCAACTATCTTCATATTTAGGATAAGTTGTTGTTACATCTTTGATATTTCCTAATTTTACTTCTACTTGCATTTGGGTTTCTGGATATAAATATATTAAAGGTTTATCAGTATCAATAAAGTTTTCATTATTATTTAAATCATCACAATTATATTCATTTTTATTTTCCTCAATATAATTATAAGTTACATTAATACTTCTAATATTTAATTCTTTACTAATAGGAACAAAATATATTTCATAAGTTGGAGCACATACTCCACAAGACCCATCATACTTTATATTTAAATCAAGTTTGTTTCCTGATAGATTATCAATTTCAACTCTATTTATTGTACCAGAACAATCATCAATTTCCGGTATTACTAATACATAGGAATAATTAACAAATTCATCTTCTGTAAGACTTTTTTTAATTCCATAATAATCAACTATATTTAAATAAGAAGTGTAATCCGTTACTAGTTGATCTTTATATGTATCATCAACATTTTCAGATACTGTTCCACCATATATAACAATTTCTAAATTATTTTCACTTGCTTCTTCCAATTTATTCTTTAAATAATCAATATACTCATTGTTACTTTCTCTACTGCTATAAATACTTTTAGATATTGAAATGCACACAACAACAAGTAATAATATACATAATAATACAAGGATTATACCTACTAATCTATTATTACTTAAATTAACTATTTTCTTTTTCATATCACACACTCTCTTATTATATATTAACATAAAAAAGAAATTAAAAAAAGAAGCATTTAAGCTTCTAAGATTATTTTACATTAATTATACCGTAGCTGCCATCTTTTCTTTTGTATAAAACAGATACACAATCTTCATCAATATTTTTGAAGACAAAGAAATCATGGTTTAATAATTCAATTTGTAATACCGCTTCTTCTTCATCCATTGGTTTCATATCTATATCTTTTCTTTTAACAATTTTTCCTTCTTCTTCTACTTCTGGAATTTCTTCATAATCAAAATTCATTTCAAATTTTGGTACATCACGATATTTCTTTTCTAATTTAGCTTTGTTTTTTCTTATTTGTCCTTCAAGTTTATCAATAACTAAATCTGTTGCGGCATATAAGTCTTGATGTCTTTCTTCCGCTCTTAATGTGAATTTAGAAGTTGGAACAGTAACTTCAATACTTTGATCTTGATTCTTAACTTTTATAAGAACCTTACATTCAATTTCCTTTGGTTTTTCAAAATACTTATCAAGTCTACTTAATTTTTCTGTTATGTATTCTTTAATTGCTTTGGTAACTGTTATTTTATCACCACGAATACTTATTTTCAAAATATATCACCTCTATTAATAATATACCATAAATTATGAAAAAAAACTACATATTAGTTAGAAAAACACATGTGTTATTTACATGTGTATCCGTCATCTTCAGCATTAGCTTTTATTTCATCATAAGTTGCAGTGCTATTTACCATATCTTCTAGGCCGTATTCTTCTAGGGCATCAGCACTAGCTTTAGTTAAATCAATATCTAAAACCATTCTAAAAGCATGTTCAGAATCATCAACCGCAGTTGATAGTTGTATACCGTTTTCATTGGTTTCTTCAAAAATACCTGTCATAAATGATTTGGAAGCTTCCCATTCATCATCTGATACTTCTTCAGTTATTTTCATATCAACAGTCATAGTAACTTGTGATACTTTTTCATCATCAAATTCCATTACAACTTCATTAGTAGTAAGTAAACCGTCTTCTTCTTCAGACATTGTACAAGTTAATTTTTGTGAACCACAACCCGTTAATAAGAATATACCTACTACTAAAAGTGCTACTACTTTTACACTCTTCAATTGATAGTTCCTCCTTTCTAATTTAAGGATACTATATAATAGAAAAAATAGCAAGAAAAAACTAGAAATTAATCTAGTTTAATTACTACTTCATCTAACCAATTGCAGTCTTTTCTTCTTCTACTACATCGATTGCTTGCAGTCCCTTAGATGTTTCAATTAATTTAAAATTAACTAAAGAGCCTTCGGTTAATGTCTTATACCCATCTTTGACTATAGCAGAATAATGCACGAAAATGTCAGACAACTCAGCATATTCGATAAAGCCATAGCCTTTTTCGTTGTTAAACCATTTAACTTTGCCTTGCATCACTTCAATCACTCCTTCCTTCTTTATCTTAACTTTACCACTAAACATGAAGTAATGCAAGAAAAACCGTTCGACAAAATTCGACAAAAAAATTAGCATATTTTAGGGAAAATTTGCTAATTGTTATCTATTAAATAGGTCTCAAAGTTAGTAAATATGTAGGTTTTGTTATCATATTTGTTTTCAAAATACTCAAAAATTTTTTGTAAAAATTCACCATGACCTAATAAAATTATTTCTTTATTTTGAATTCTATCTTTGATACTTGATAGTAATTTATCAATTGTTAGAAAATAATTATTATAGATAATAAAGGAATTTATTTTTTTATATTCATCAATAAATGATAGATTCATAAAATTATCAAATACATTTAAGTAACAGTTGTTATTATTTAATTTATATGTTTTAATTTCATTATCTATCGATATTTTACGATAATTAAATCTTTCAAATAGTTTTTTTAGCAAAGTAATATCTGCTGGTGTATAATTTGGAGATACAATGATTTTTATTGTATCTCCAAGTAAATTATTATTTAAGTTATTATCTTTTAATATTTTTTCATACACCTTAATAAACTTATCAATATTATAGATTTTACCATATTCTATAATACCTGAATTAATTTTATATTTTATTAATTTATCTTTTTTCTTGTTTTTTAAATAAATATAATCATCTGTTAAATATAATACATTGTTAAGTTTTGCCATTACTCTCCTTTCTTATATTTAGCTTTAGTACTTTCTCCTCCCCGCAAGTGTTTTGTTCTTTCATGATTATCAAATATTTCATTTATCGATTTAGATAAATTTTTATCAATATCTTTTAATCTTCGTGATAAATCATTATGAACGGTACTTTTGCTGATATTAAACTTACTTGCCGTTTCTCTAATAGTTTCTTTGGTGTTTAGAATATGGTTTGCCTCATCTAAAACACGCTTTTTAATAAATTCTTTCATAACCAAACAACCCCTTAATAAATTATATTAATTAAGGGATTATTTTATTATTGTAAATCTTTGATATTCATATTATAAAAATCTTCAGGATCTATTGTATTACCGTTATAATATACTTCAACTAGTAAGGAATTATCTTTTTCACCTTCTAGTAAGTTATCTCCACTCTTACCGATTATATCACCACAATTTACTACATCATCCTTTTTAACTGTTACTTCTCCAAGGGAATAGTAAACTGTTTTTAAATTTGGATTATGAGTTATTTCTACGACATTTCCAAGTATTTCATCAGTGGATACATTAGTTACTGTGCCATCATATGTTGCAAGTACATCAAATACTTCATCTGATGAATATAATACTCCACTATTTTGTAAATATGTTTGTTCATAATATACTAAAGAGTTTTGTTGAGTCGCTTCATCATCAGTCATATCATAATATGATTTTGAAATACCTACTGATGTAGAGGTAAATGGTTTTACTATTTTTGATTCAGTAGTTACATCTGTAGGAGTTTCCTCTTCTTTAATTACCGGTGTTACATCATCATCTAGAACATCTGTTGATAAATCTTGATATTGTAATTCCTTTTGTAAGGCACTTCCTAAGAATGAAACACTAATAAATAAGACTGCAATAACTAGAACATAAACTGTCGGTAAGACATAGCCTTTTAATTTTCTTTTCTTCATAATTCACCATCCTAGTTAAAGTATGGGAATATTTTTTATAATTTATACATTGATTTTTTCTAATTCGACATTTTTATAATAATATTTTAAAATTTCTTCATAAGTTTTACCTTCTTTAGCAATTTCATTGGCGCCGTATTGGCTCATTCCAACACCATGACCATAACCATTTGTGGTAATTGTTATATCATCAGCTATATCAATTTGAAAATCAGTTGAACGAAGTCCTAAAAGAGTGCGAAATTCTGTTCCTTTAAAAGTTTTGTTATTAACTTGTATGTTATCAACACGATTAGTTTCACTTCTATTTATTTCATTAATAGTTATATTAGAACAATCTATACTTAATTTGTTACAAAAATCTTCTTTGGTGAATGTGGTAGTTACCGTAAAATTTTTGAGCGTTTTATCCCAAGAAGAATCAATACTTACTAAATAATCTTTGGCCTCTCCAAAAACACTTGATACATCTTCTGTATAGCCATTACTCATTGAAAAATAATAAGCACTGATAACCTCGCCATCATAAGTCATTACTAAATCTTTAGTAGCATCAACTGACATTTTTATTTTATTGTAGTAATATTCAAAGTCTTCGCCCCATTTTTTCCTCATATCACTTTCAGTTATATACACTTGATTAGTTATATCTGATAGAATATCATAATCAGTAGTTGTGGTATTCATTTTATAAAGAGCATAAGAACGGGCTGCAACTGCTTGGGCTTTTAGAGCTTCAATTTCAAATGATGCCGGCATTTCCCCAGCTAGAACACCAATTAAATATTCTTCTAAATCAATATCTTTTATTTCATTTGACTCGCTATCCTTGAGAGTTATCTCTATATTTTCATCTTCGTTTTCTTTTAAAAAAGTAGTTTCGTGAGAGAAACTACTAAAAATTGCAACAATACTTAAAATGATTATTGGTATAATTAAATATTTGTTTTTCATAATTAAATTATATTCCTAAGACTCTAAAATATGTTGGTAAAATCCATGATGAAATTAGCAAGCAAATAACCTAAAGCTAAACTTAGTGATACTACTAAGACTCTTGCTTCAATTACTTTATCTTTTTTAATGATGCCATTAAAATTGATACCAGATATAGCAAAAGCAGCAATAAAGGTACAAATGATATATAAAACAATTTTAAACATGATAAGTACCTTCTTCTATTTCTTTTATTTTTTCAATTCTTCTTAAATGTCTTTCTTCATTTGGGGCTTTGGTAGCTATAAAAGTATCAATTATTTTATATACTTCTTCTATATTTAAATTAATACCTATAGCTATAACATTTGCTCCATTATGATTTTTGGCAGTAAAAGCATCATTTTCATCAAATACTCTGGCACATCTTATTCCTTTTACCTTGTTGGCGGCGATACTCATACCAATCCCTGAACCACAGACTAGGATACCTAAAGCATTATTTTCTAAAACTTTCTTGCATGTAAGATAGGCGAAATCCGGATAGTCATCGGTTGGATTATTAGTTAAATCAACAGAATAAGCCTCAATACCATTACTTTTTAAATAATTAATTATATCATCTTTATACTTTGCTCCTTGATGATCTACACCTACAAATATTTTTATAATTATCAGCTCCTTATATTAATTATACATTAAATATAGAAAAAAAACAAAAATATTACTACTTTTGTTCTTGATTTAAGCCAAATTTTCTATTAAATTGTTCAATCTTTCCAGTCTTCTTTACTTTACCTTGAGTACCTGTATAGAATGGATGACATTCACTACAAATTTCAACATCGATTTTATCTTTTGTTGACATTGTCTTAAATGTTGCTCCACAAGCACATGTAACAGTAGCTTCTTTCATTTCTGGATGAATATTTGCTTTCATAATTCACTCCTTCCGCCATGTCAATTTATTGACATAGTATTTCCTTTGACTTTATTATTATATCATACTTTTTTATTATAGCAAGTAAAATTAGTATTTTTTCACTTCATAAACTTTACTACTTTAACTAAATTCAATATTATTAATAACATATATCAATTTGCATTAAGGTAATGTTAAAGTTTTCTCCATCAATAAAATCTATATTTAATTCCTCTATTATATTAAATTCTCCTTTTACAAAATCTTCATTATAAGATATCTCTTCTATTTCTTTATAAGGTCTTAAATGAATGCCATTTTCTAAATCTTGTTCTTTAATACTATACAAATAATTATTTTCATCTACTATAAAAATAAAATTTTCATTATTATTTGCTATATTTATTATATGAGTTGCTTTTATTTTATTATCATAATTATCTTTTATTTCTTCTAAATATCCATCAAAATTCCAAGTTAAATCATAATCTAATTGCAAACAAGTATTGGTGTAATCAAGTAAATTGTTATTAGTACTGTCTTCTGGATTATACTTAATTAATGTTCTATCTTCATCATTTAAAAGATAAATAACATTGCCAGACATTAAGTAATATATTGTTTCAACAGAACATTCATTAGGAAATGTTCTAGAAATTATATTATCAATATTAATATTATGCTTAAATTCGCCGCTGTATACTATACTGGAATAAGTATCACTAGTAATAGTAGAAATATAATCATTTTCATATATTGGCTCAATATTATCAATAGTTATTTTATATACTAAATTATCGGTGGTTACAATTAATCCTATTAAATCATAATATTCAGCAAGATGATAATCAAGATATAAATCATAATCTATTAATGCTAATTTAATATCTTCAGTTATAAAAGAATCATTAACCCATGTATTATCAATGTTCCACATTAATTTATTATTTTCTATTTTTACAAATCCAAAGTTTTCATTGATTTTAATTGGTTCAGCATTATCACTTGGATTAACATAATAATCATGGATATCTTCAAAAGTCCAATAAAATAGCATTTCTGAGTCTTCATCTTGAGGCATAACCGAATCAATTGCATCACTTACTTCTATTGGATTATTTGTTTCATTATTGGTTTCTTTATTATCTTCTTTATTTGTTATCCACCTTCCTAAAAAGAATGCTCCAACACATAAAAGTATAACAATTATTATTATAATTACTATAAATACTGTCTTATTTTTTCTATTCATTTCTTTTTCTTCCATAAAATCCAACTCCTTTTATCTTAACTTTAGTTTATCATGATTTAGAGTATTAAAAAAGAAATTATATTTAATTTTACAATTTGTTGTCACTCAAATAACATATTTATTATTTCATTTGCAATTCTACTGTTTTAGAAAAACAGTTGCATATTTGTTTTTTTGTTCCTAATTAAAAACCATTTCTTCGCCATCTTCAAAAACAATTCTTTCAATATACATTTCATCAAATGATGTTTCTACACTTTCACATCTTTTATAAAGCTTTATCTTTTTATTTACTTCAATATCGCTTTCTTTAATTGAATATAGATTATCACTAATATCTACTATTATGTAATATATTTCATTATTTGAATTAACTTTAACAATATATTTTGCAGAAATATAATTATCGTTTTCATCTCTTAAATGTTTAATATCGAAAGACGGAAAATTTATTTCTTTAATATTTATAATATCTTGATTAGATATTATATAATTACTGGATGGTTTTCCATCAATTAATTCCGGATAGATATTTATCGCATCAACATTATCTATACTAACATAATAAAGATTATAATTAGTGGTTAAAATATAGCCAGTAAACCATCCAGACCCACTATGTTCTTCTAAATCTACTATAGCAACATCATCAGTAATTACTTCATCATAAACCCATACATTGTTTATATTCCACATTAATTTATTATTTTCAATTTTAATAAATTCTGCATTACCAGTATCAAAATAGCTTGTCATATTTTGTTCAAAAAATTCATATGCGTCAATGTCTTCTTCAGTATATAAAACACTACTTATTATATTGTCTGAAGGCAAAACACTTTCCAAAACATCACTTACTTCTATTGGATTATTTTCTTCATTATTGGTTTCTTTATTATCTTCTTTATTTGCTACCCACCTTCCTAAAAAGAATGCTCCAACACATAAAAGTATAACAAATATTATTATAATTACTATAAATACTGTCTTATTTTTTCTATTCATTTCTTTTTCTTCCATAAACTATAACTCCTTTTATCTTAACTTTAGTTTATCATATAATAAAGTATTATAAAAGATATTATTTTTAATTTTACAACTTGTTGTCATTCAAATAACATATTTATTATTTCATTTGCAATATGCTCATGTGCTAAATAATTCATGTAGTAACTGGTTTTATCTAAAAAATATGATTCATTTAGAGAATAAGCAATTATATCTAAATATTTGGAGTTATATTCTGCAGCAATCTTACTTAAACCCCTATTTATTTCGATGGCATCTTTTCTTTCAAAATTGTAGGCCGGATACAAGGAGATTATTACTATTTCTTTATCATAAAATTCACGAATTGTCTTAAGAAGCATTTCCATTTCTCGTAAATAGTCTTCAATTATTTTAGTTGATATTTCTTCATATAAAGAAACATCAGCAAGTTCATCTATTCCAATAGCTATGGTTATAACATCAGCTTTAGCAAGTATTTGTTTTATGGGGAGTCTTGTAAATCTACCTAAAGTGTTATCTTCTAGGTAGTCATTTAATTCATGTATTCTTAAGTGACCTTCTGAAAATTCATTATTAAAACTACTTAGTTTATTTTTATTCTCTAGATATTCCTTGATATAATCATTAAAACTATTACCTGCGACATTATAAGGAGTCATACCTAGACTTAAGCCATCACCGATACTTACTAAATCGATTTTAGATTTAACTGAAGTAGTATTTATTAGAAAAGTTATGGCTCCCCCGATTAATATTATTAATAGTAATTTATATCTTCTTTTTAATTTAATTTTCATATAACCCCCATAAAAAAAGTATAATCTATTAAATTATACTTCAACAATTTTTATCTTAGCACCAACAGCGGTAAGTTTTGCAATAATTCTTTCATAACCGCGGAGGATATGTTCAGCATCATTGATAATGGTTGTGCCTTTAGCAATAAGACCGGCGGTAACAAGGGCTGCTCCAGCACGAAGATCAGTTGCAGTTATTTCTTCACCATGCAGTGGTGTTGGTCCTGTAATTTTTGCATGTTGTCTTTCGGCTTTAATATTTGCTCCCATTTTGTTTAAATATTTAACATGTCCCATACGGTTTTCCCAAATTGTTTCTTCAAATAGCGAGATGCCATGAGCTTGCGTAAGCAAAACTGCTATAGGTTGACCTAAATCCGTTGGAAAACCAGGATATACTACTGTTCTAACATTTGTTGGTTTTAAGTTATCGGCTTTATTTAAAATAATTTTATGATTTTGTAATTTAAAATTAACTCCCATTTCTTGTAATTTGTTAAGTAAAACAATATTATGTTCTGGAATCATACCTTCAATTGTGAGATTATCTCCAAGTAAGGCTCCCATAATGATGTATGTTCCGGCTTCAATACGATCTGGTATAACTTTTATTTCTGCACCATGTAGTTCATCTACACCTTCAATGGTTATTTGTTCCGTACCTGCACCTTTAATTTTGGCTCCCATATTATTTAGAAGTTCTGCTATATTGCTTATTTCTGCTTCCCTTGCGGCATTCATAATATGAGTTGTTCCTTTAGCCATGGATGCTGCAATCATTATGTTAACTGTTGCTCCAACTGATGCGAAATCAAGGAAGATATCAGCTCCCTTTAATTCTTTTGCCTCAATTAAGTATTTACTATCTTCTTTAGTGATATTTGCTCCTAGAGCTTCAAAGCCTTTTAAATGTAAATCAATGGGACGAGAACCAATATTACAACCGCCAGGAAAATACATTTCAACCTTTTTGAATCTCGCAAGTAGTGCTCCCATAAAATAATATGATGCTCGAAGTTTATTACTTAAACTTTCAGGTATTACTTTGTTTTCTAAATTACTTGCATCAATTTCAATTGTTCCACTACCACGATGAACTGAAACATTTAATAATTTTAATATTTCAAGTAAGGCATCTTTATCAGAAATATTGGGAACATTACTAATTTTTACTGGACCAGTTGCCATAATAGCTGCAGGAATAAGGGCAACTACACTATTTTTTGCACCTCCAATCTTAATTTTGCCACTAAGTGGATGATTTCCTTCGATTATGATTCTTTTCATACAACCTCCTTAAAAGTTTTTTAGTAATTTCATTATATCACATTTTAGATGAAAAGGTGAAATATTCCCAAAATTAATAACAGAAATATGCCTAATATTATAGCATACTTACCAATAAGTTTACTACTATATTTGCCAATAATTATACCTAAATAGGTAAATGCTGCACTGCAAAGTGCAAAAATAATGCTAGCTATGTAATAGTTATTAGTTATATCATTTATACCAAGACCAACAGAAAAAGAATCAATACTAACACTTAAGGCAAAAATAATTATTCCTATTATGTTTAAATTAATTTCTGCTGATTCATCTTTAAAATAATGAATAGCTAAATTTATTCCAAGAACAATTAGGACGGTACCTAAAATGATATTACTTGCTAAATTAAGTAAATTAATTAAAGTAATACCAATAATATTACCTAGAATAGGCATAAAAAAATGGAATATTCCCACAAATAATGGTAATATTTTAATTAATTTATTTTCCGAAACTGTTCCTAAAGTTAGAGACAAAGAAAAAGTATCCATTGATAAAGATATTCCGATTAGTAAAATGGATACTATTTCCCTCATGATATCACCTAAAAAACTATATGCAAGACTAGCTAAATTTATCTATGATTTCTTTAATATATGTTGTATAAGTTACTTCATCATAATTTGCCTCACTTGCCTCAAGTAGACAAAGCGGTGGAAACAATACACACCACCAATTATCACCGGAGCCTTCTCCTAAAGTGATAACTAATGATTCATAATTACCTTCTGCATAGTGAACTCCTTTATAAGTTTTTTCAGGAAAATAATTATTACCATAGTTGATGCTAAAATCTATATTATGTTTATCAATTATTTCTTCTAACCTATACATATTTTCATTTATTAACTTTTTAGTATCATCATGATTATTAGAACTCATTAATATATCTGCTAATACTGGTTCTATTTCCGTTTTAATTAAATGTTTTTCTGATTGATCTTCTAGAGTATTAGAATTTGCTATAATTCTAAATCTAATGGCATCACTTGGTATTAAAACTTGACTTTCATTTTTACTTACACATACTACTAAAGTTATTAAAAATAAAATAACAATTAGCTTTTTCAAGTATCATCACCTGATTAAATATTGTCTAATTGTTATTTATTTTATTCATTAAAGATAAATAAATATCTAATTCTACCTGTTAGGTCACACTCAAATTTATAATTTGTAATGCCCTCTTCTTTTAAAAATTCTTCTAATAAATTTTCTTCATTATCCCCAATTTCAAAAGCCATAAAGCCTTTTTTATTTAATTTATTTAGATTGTTTTTAATTATTTGTTTATAAAAATAGATTCCATTATCATCCGCAAATAAGGCGATGTGCGGTTCATATTTTAAGACATTTTCAGCTACATAGCCATTCTTTGGAATATATGGTGGGTTGGAAATTATAATGTCATACATGTTTTCAAGTGGTTTAGTAATATCACTTTCATAAAAATTAATATCAACATTATTTTCCCTAGCATTAAGTTTGGCTAAATCTAGAGCATCCTTTGAAATATCTATGGCAGAAACTTCAGAATCTAATTCTTTTTTTAGAGCTATAGCAATGCAACCACTACCAGTTCCAAGGTCAATAATATTTATCTTATGGTTAATTTTTTTAGCATAATCTATAGTTTTTTCTACTAAATATTCAGTTTCGGGACGAGGTATTAGTACAATCTCTGAAACATTAATGATACTATTATAAAAATAAACATTACCAATTAAATATTGTACTGGGTATCCGGACTTTATTTTGACAAGAATTTCTTCTATATTTTTAGGATACTTGTTTTTTAGAAGTTCCCAATCTTTAAAACTTAAAAATTCTGGTTTATTCAAATTTTTCTCCAGCAAGTTTTAGTTTTAAATCTTCGGTTTGTAATGCTTCAATAATTGCATCTAAGTCACCATCCATAACTTTATCAAGATTCATTACAGAGAAGTTTATTCTATGGTCTGTTACTCTATTTTGTGGGTAATTATATGTTCTTATTTTTTCAGAGCGATCCCCAGTACCAATTTTTGATTTTCTTTCCATACCCATTTCTTGTTCTTCTTTTTGGCGAATAGCATCATTTATTTTAATTTTAAGTAAATTTAGAGCTCTTTCGCGATTTTGAAGTTGACTGCGTTCTGTTTGACAAGTTACTACTACTCCAGTTGGAATATGGGTAAGTCTTACAGCAGAATTAGCAGTATTTACCGATTGTCCTCCCGCTCCGCTTGAGTGATAAACATCCATTTTAATATCACTTTCTTTAATTTCAATGTTTGATGTTTCAACCTCTGGCATAACCAAAACTGTTGCAGTTGATGTATGAATTCTACCACTTGCTTCCGTTTGAGGTACTCTTTGAACACGATGCGAGCCACTTTCATATTTTAGTTTAGAGTAAACATTATCACCTTTAACCATGAATTCAATTTGGGAAAAACCGCCGCTGGTACCTTCAACTGCATGGATTACTTCAATTTTCCAACCATTATCTTCAGCATAATAAGAATACATTCTAAAAAGGTCTCCAGCAAATATATTAGCTTCATCTCCACCAGCTGCTCCTCTTATTTCCATGATAACATTCTTGCCATCAAATTCATCCTTCGGTACTAAAAGAATTTCTAATTTTGCTTTTAATTCTTCTAGTTTTTGGGATAATTCTGTTATTTCACTTTGAGCCATATCTTTTAGTTCTGGGTCTTCGGCCATGGCCTCAGCTTGATGAAGATTATCATCAACTTTTTTGTATTCTTCATAAGTTTTAACTGTTTCTTCTAAATCACTTTGTTCTTTTGATAATTCTTTTAATTTATTAAAGTCATTTAATACTTCTGGTTTTACTAATTCTTCACTTAATTCAATATATCTTTTTTCTATTGCATCTAATCTATTAAACATAATTTCCTCCTTCTATTTTTGTTAATAAATCATGGAAACTACGCTATAAATTACTTTCGTCTTCTGGATCATCAATTACAACGAAATCTGATAAGTCATCATCATCAACTACATCATCGTCATCATCATCTTTATCATAGAAAATGTCTTCATCTTCTTCTTCAAGCTCTAATTCATTTTCTTCTTCTAATTCTTCATCAATTAATTCTTCTTCATCATCTTCGTCTTCTTCAATGACAATATCTAATTTATGTTTAGATTGTAGGTCCCAATAACCATTTTTAAGCATAATAAATTTTTTGTTAATGCTCATAAGTTCAAAGAAATCTACTAATCTTTCATCAACTACTTCTTCAGGTAATTCTAAAACTTCACATACTTTTTTAAATATGTCACGAAGTTTCATTTTTTTACCACTTTCTTGTAAAACTAAGGCTGCAATGTCATCATAACCCATTAATTCTAATTCTTCTTTTGGTATCTCATTTAATTTCATAAACACTCTCCTTACATCTTTTCTGGGGGTATAATTCCAATTAAATCTAGAGCATTTTTAATTGTTTGATGCACTGATTTAATTAGTAATATTCTTTCTTTAGTTATTTCTTCATCATCTGTTATTATTCTAATGCGCGAATAATAATTGTGAAAAGTATTTGCTAAATCATATACATAGTTAGTAATTAAATGCGGTAATTCTTTTTGGGCAGCATTTTTTACTACTTCGGGAAATGCATATACTTTTTCTAACACATTATATGAATCTTCATCATTTAATGCATCAAATTTTTGTGGTATTTCATTATAATCTGTTTCTTTTAAGATTGATGAAATTCTTGCATAGGCATAACACACATAATAAACAGGATTTTCATTCGATTTAGATTTAGCTAGATTAAGATCAAAATCCATTTGAGTATCTAGGCTACTTTTTACAAAATAGTATCTGGCTGCATTAATGCCAACCTCATCAATTAATTCTTTTAAAGTAACAGATTTTCCTGTTCTTTTACTCATTTTGACTACTTCGCCATCTTGAATTAATCTTACTAGTTGTAAAAGTTTTACTTCAAGCTTTTCTGGATCATTACCTAAAGCTTTAATACTACTTTTAAGTCTAGCCACATAACCATGATGATCTGCTCCAAAGATATCAATCATTTTATCATATCCACGATTATATTTATCTAGGTGATAAGCAATATCTGGAACTAAATAAGTTAGGGTTTTATCTTCTTTAACTAAAACATGGTCTTCATCATCGAATAGAGCGCTACATTTAAACCATAATGCTCCATCCCGTTCATAAGTATAACCATTTTTTGTTAATATGTCTATAATATTTTGCAAATTATATTTATTTCTTATAGCTTTTTCTGAAGTATAGACATCATAGTTGATACGATATTCTTTTAAATCAGCAATTATTTTAGCAATTAACTTTTCTGTTGCATAACTTTTATAAAATTCAATGTCTTCATCTAATAAAGAATCTTGATGTTCTTCATATAAATCATGAGCCATAACAATTATTTCTTTACCGTGGTAACCTCCCTCAGGCAGTGGATAATCCTTACCACATACTTCGAAGTATCTGGATTTTAGTGATTCACCTAAATTATTTATTTGGTTTCCGGCATCATTAATATAATATTCTTCTGTTACATCAAAACCAGAAAAGCGCATTATACGGGCTAGAGAATCACCATAAGCACCACCACGAGCATTGCCTAGGTGAAGAATTCCAGTAGGATTAGCACTAACAAATTCGATATTTACTTTTTTACCATTACCAATATTTGATGAACCATATCTATCTTTTTCAGTGAGTACTTTTTTAATGTTTTCAACTAAATAATCTTTTTTGACAAAAAAGTTAATAAAACCAGGTGCTTTAACTTCCATTTTTGTTATGTTATCATTATTTATATTTTCAACTATGAGATTTGCTATTTCTAGGGGATTTTTACCTAAAACTTTAGTTAATTTCATAGCAATATTTGTAGAATAATCACCAAAATCTTTTTGTTTTGGTATATCTATTTCTACACTTATATCTTCAATATCTAATTTTTTCAAACTGGCATTTATAGCATCTATAAGTATTTCTTTCATAACTATCCTTTCAATAAAATTTTAATTGTTTTTTCATCATCATCTAGTTTATATCTTAATTTAATTAAGTTATCTATTATTTCTAATTCCGATTCAATATCCAAACTACATGATTCTCCAGTAGCAAATGTAAATGAGCAAATATTGTTATTAAAATCTATTTCCATATTATAATCTTTTGCAACTCTATTATACACATTATTTTTAAAATCTATAAGATTTGTTACATCATCTTCTAAAAATTTTAAATATTCATTTTCAGCGTATTCACATAAAACATTTTCTAAATTTATTATCTCTTCATTATTACTTGTTAAGGTCCAATCTATTTTCAATAATAAGCACCTCGCTTTTTTTCTAAAACATTATAGCATAAGCTTTTCTTATCCGCAATAAAAAGTGATAAAAGTTTAATAAAAATTTAGTTAAAAATAAAAATCAAATAATTTTCTTTGTCGAATTTTGATATGTTTTGTCGAACTATGTCGAATCGCTTGCAAATAAAAAAATAACAGTTATAATAGATAACCGTTACCCAAAGTGGGAGTGCCTGTTTGGCTGAGTATTCGACTGGCATCAGGGGTTTTTGTGCCTTTGAGAGTGATGGAGAAAGGACAAACCATGAGTAATAATTTATTTTATCAACTTGTGATAATCTTGTTACTAGACATTTTGCGTCAGAGCATAGAAAAAAGGCACCGAAAATAGTGCCCGCAAACATATAGCAGGTGCTAACCACATTGGGTAACACTTACATATATAATATATCAAATTTTGTATTTTATTACAAGATAAAATGTATTTTTTTTATATTTATTATTTGTCGAATTTTGATATGTTTTGTGAATCATGTCGAATCACTTGCAAATAAAAAAATAATAGCTATAATAGATAACTGTTACCTGTAATTGGTGCAGCGCCGACAATTTTCATATCCTCCTCGAGGGGGTCTGGGTATGGAGGTTGCTTATGAGTGAAAATTTATTTTTTTCAACTTGTGATAATCATTGTTATTATCATTTTTGGTAGTAACAATGACAAAGACGCCACTAGAAAGTAGCGTCATCCAAACAATGGCGTTACCCAATACAGGTAACACTTACATATATAATATACCAAAAATTTAAATAAATTACAATTATTTATCTATATTTTATAAAGTTTAGGACATAATAACTTTTAGGTGATATAAATTGAAAAAGGTTCGTTTTCTATTTAAATTGATGCTTTTTGGATTTATATCTTTTATAGTAATAATTATTGGATTATATACTTATGCTTATTTAAGTCCGAAATTAGATATTAAAACTAGTGGTAGTTTATATTTATATGATAGTAATAATGAACTTGTATATCAAGGTTCAAGAAATAATGAATGGGCGAATTTAGAAGATATAAGTTATTATTTAATAGATGCAACAATTGCTGTTGAAGATAAAAATTTTTACAAGCATCATGGTTTTGATTATTTAAGAATTATTAAAGCTATGTATTTAAATATTAAAAGTGGAACAATTGTTCAAGGAGCATCAACTATTTCTCAACAATATATTAAAAACTTATATTTAGATTTTGACCAAACTTGGGAACGAAAAATAGAAGAAGCTTTTTTAACACTTGAACTGGAAGTGCATTATGAAAAAGATGAAATACTTGAAGGATATTTAAATACAATAAATTATGGTCAAGGAAATATGGGTATTGTTAGTGCTTCAGAATATTATTTTAATAAAAAACCTAGTGAACTAACACTGGAAGAAGCAATAATGCTTGCAGGTATTTCTAAAAATCCGGCGAGATATAATCCTGTAAGTGATTATGATGCTTGTATAGCTAGAGCTAAAGTTGTTGCTAAATCTATGCTTAATAATGAATATATTGATGAAGATACTTATAATAGTTTATTTCAAGATAAAATAGAAATATATGGTCAAAATAAAACTAATAATTTGCAAATGCTTATGTATTATCAAGATGCTGTTATGGATGAACTTGCTAGTATTTCAGAAATACCAGAGTCTTTAATTGATGCTGGAGGCCTTAAAATTTATACAACACTAGATATAGATATGCAAGCTAATTTAGAAGAAAATATTTTGGAAAATAAGCCAGATGATGAAATACAAGTAGCAAGTGTTGTAGTTGATCCAAATACGGGAGCAGTAAGAGCTTTAACTGGTGGTATGGATTATGCTAAAAGTCAGTATAATAGAGCATTAGAAAGTAAAAGACAAGTTGGTTCTACTATGAAACCTTTCCTTTATTATGCGGCCTTAGAAAATAATATGACAATGTCATCAACATTCTCAAGTGTGCCAACTACATTTACTTTATCTAATGGCCAAACTTATTCACCACAAAATGCTGATAGTTTGTATGCCGATAAAGAGATTACTATGGCAGCTGCTTTAGCTTTATCTGATAACATTTATGCCGTTAAAACAAATTTGTTTTTAGGGATTGATAAAATGATTGAAGTAGCTCATAGAACAGGAATTGAGGCTGACCTTGATGAAGTGGCATCACTTCCTTTAGGAACAAGTGAAATAAATTTACTGGATTTTGCTACGGGTTATACAACTTTTGCAACTGGGGGTTATAAAAAAGATTTATATTTTATTGAAAGAATTGAAGATTTAGAAGGTAATGTATTATATGAAAAAGAACATGAAAAAAAATTAGTGTTAAATCCTAATTATACTTATATATTAAATGAAATGATGAATACCACTAGTAATGATGCTTATGTGGATTATACTACACCAACAGCTTTAACTGTTTCAGCTAATTTTACTAATAAATATGCTATTAAAACAGGTTCAACTAATACTGATTTTTGGATTGTTGGTTATAATAAAGATGCATTAGTTATGACTTGGATGGGATATGATGATAACCAAACTATAACATCACGCGTTAGAACTAATTCTAAAAAAGCTTGGACAAAAACAATTGAATATGCCTTAAAAGATATTGATACATCTTGGTATGAAACACCGGAGAATGTTGTAGCTATTCCTCTTGATGCAGTTACAGGAAAAGTAACTAATGATAATAATAAAGTTTCCTTATATTATTATGTTAAAGGTAGTGAACCTAATGTCTTAAATGAACAATATGTTAGTGGTGAAGAAGAAAAAAATACCGAATAGGTATTTTTTAAATTTTATCTTTTTTTATCTTAATAGTTATATGATATTCTGTTGGTAAGTTTATTTCTTCAATTGTTACTTTATCACTATCAAAATTAAGACCACGGATTGTTTTTATAACACTATCTAGGTAAGCATTATTCATAATTGTTGTATCAGGTTTAGTTTCAACAGGAATTACAAAATCATCGAGCATTTCAATATTATCTGTTTGATTTATTGGATCTTGTTTTGGTTCTTCTGGTTCACTTGGTAATTCAAATGTTTGAGCGGGTTCATCAAAATCTAAATTAGCGGCGGTAGCTTCAAGAAAATTAAAGAATCTATTTGGAGCTTTTTCCGGAGATGAATTAAACAAATTAGCAGTATTTACTGGACCTGATGACGCATTATTATTCATACTTTCTACCTCACTTGGTTGACTTTTTATATCAACAGCATTTTTTAATATATCTTCAATATTTGGAACACTTTTTACTAATGGAACATCATCATCTTGATTCTTTGAAGTCTCCATAGTATTTGTAGGTGTTGGTTCATTATTTGTTGGTGCTACTTGACTTACAGTTGTTAAATTAGGTGTTGCATTTAGTGGTTGATTTAACCCTTCAGAAGAAACTGGTGCCTGATTTATTTGATTTACACTGGTTGTTGGTTTTTGGGCATTAATATTAATATCTTCTGAATATAGGGTTGGTTCAACTTTTTTTATTTCTTCTTCAAGCTGTCTTACTGTTAGTCGTTCATTAATAATTTTATCAAGCAATACTTTTTGCATATTTTTATCTTTAACTTTAAGTAAGCTCCTTGCATGTCTTTCAGAAATTTGGTTTTTTAATACAGCATTTTGAACTGATTCATCTAATGTTAATAATCTAAGTTTATTAGAAATTGCAGATTGTGATAAGCCCATTTTTTTAGCTAATTCTTCTTGAGTCATATAACCTTTATCAAGAATTGCTTGATAAGATTTAGCTTCTTCAATAGCTGTTAGGTCTTTTCTTTGAACATTTTCAACAATAGCTACTTCTGCCGATGCGGCATCACTTAAATTAGAGATAATCGCGGGAACAGAAACGAGTCCTGCCATACGGGCAGCTTTATATCTTCTTTCACCAGCAATAATTTCATATTTATCATTTTTTCTTCGTAAAATTAATGGTTGAATTATGCCATGTTGTTTAATTGAAGCAGCAAGGTCTTGCAAGGAAGCATCATCAAAAGCCAATCGTGGTTGAAAACGATTGGGTAATATATCTTCAATAGGTACTTGTAATATTTGTTCTTCCATTTGTGTATTCACATAAATCAACCCTTTATATCACTTTTAATTTTATACTATTTACCTCTTTTTTGCAATGGTTTTTTGATAATTTTATCATAGGGGCGAATATTTTTTAATTCAGTATTCTTATTCTTCTTAATACTTATTAATGTTCTTACTCCAGTAGTATTATATAAATCAAAAGTTATTACTTTATCTATACTACAATTTAAGTAATCTATAGCATACTTACTATTTTCTAATTCTTCTATAGCATTACCTTTCATGGCAATAAAATGTTTATTTGTTTTTACTAGAGGGATAGCTAGTTCGGTTAATACTGGTAAGTTTGTTACAGCTCTTGCTGTAACAATATCAATACTATTTAAAAATTCTGCATATAAATTTTCTATTCTATTGTTGATAACTATTAGGTTATCAACATTTAGTTTTTCTTTTAATTCTAATAAGAACTTACATTTTTTATTATTAGAATCAACTAAATAAACTTTTAAATGCGGAAAAAAGATTTTTAAAACCATGCCTGGGAAACCTGCACCAGAACCAATATCAAGTAAAGTATTATATTCATTTAAATCTATAACTTTAGTAAGAGTTAGAGAATCATAAAAATGTTTTAAATAAATATCATTTTCTTCTTTTATTGCTGTTAAGTTAGTATGTTTATTGTATTCAAGCAAAAAGTTACAATAGATATCTAGCTTTTCTAACATTTCATCTGTAACTTTTATATTTAATTTTTTTAATTCTTCAATAAATTCATTTTTATTCATGATTATATTCCTTTTTTAAATAAACTGATAATACGGAGATATCAACAGGATTTACTCCACTAATACGACTAGCTTGAGCTATAGTTTTAGGTCTAACCAATGATAGCTTTTGTCTAGCTTCACTAGCTAAATTATGAACATTATCATAATTTATATCATCAGGTATTTCTTTTTCTTCTAATTTTTCTAATTTTTCCACTTCTTTATAAGCTTTTTTAATATATCCTTCATATTTAACCATAATTTCTACTTGTTCTTTTATTTCATCACTAAACCCTATTTCAATTAATTTCGAAATAAAATCTAAGTTTATTTCTGGTCTTTTTAAAAGTTCATAATAATTGATATTTGACGAAGGAACATCTTTATTATTATCTTTAAATATTTTTAAAGTTTCACTAGTTTTACTAATATGATTTTCTTTTAAATACTTGATTAAATTATTAATTTCTTGTTTCTTTTTTTGGAGTCTATCATATTGTTCTTCATTTATGGTACCAATTTTGTAAGCATAATCTCTTAATCTTAAATCAGCATTATCATGTCTTAAGATAAGTCGGAATTCTGCCCTACTTGTAAGCATTCTGTAGGGTTCAATTGTTCCTTTAGTTACTAAATCATCGATTAAGACTCCGATATAGGCATCACTTCTTTTTAATATTAATGGATCTTTTCCATCAATTTTAAGGGAGGCATTAATACCTGCAATAATACCTTGAGCGGCCGCTTCTTCATAGCCGGAGGTACCATTTATTTGGCCAGCGGTAAATAAGTTTTCTAGTATTTTATTTTCGAGTGATGCATTTATTTGTAATGGGTCAATTGCATCATATTCAATAGCATAAGCATATTTAGTAATAACGGCATTTTCTAAACCATGCAAACTATGAACCATTTTTTCTTGAACATCCCTTGGCATACTTGTAGAAAAACCTTGTAAGTAATAATCATCATAATATAGAGATTCTGGTTCTAAAAATAATTGATGTCTTTCTTTATCAGCAAAACGAACTATTTTATCTTCAATTGAAGGACAATATCTTGGACCTACTCCAGTTGCAAATCCACCATACATTGCTGATTTTTCTAGATTATCACGGATAATTTGATGAGTTGTAGCATTAGTATAAACTAAATAACATGGTACTTGGTCTTCTATTTTATAAGATGGTTCATAATCAAAACTAAAGGTCCAATATTTGGCATCACCATCTTCTCTTTTTAGGGCACTAAAATCAATAGAATCTTTTTTGATTCTTTGTGGTGTTCCAGTTTTAAGTCTTATTATTTTTAAACCATATTCTTTTAATTTGTCCGACAAATAATTACTTCTTGCTTCACCATGAGGGCCACTTGGAGTGTTTTCACTACCTATTAAAATACTAGCTTTTAAATATGTTCCAGTGGTTAAAATAACTGTTTTACTATATATTTTTTCACCAGTACTAGTAATAACTCCACGAGTCTTGTTATCTTCAACAATTAAATCTTCAATCATTGCTTCTTTAATAGTTAAATTTGGTGTATTTTTTAGTGCTTCTTGCATATTTTTCGGATATGTTATTTTATCGGCTTGAGCACGAAGAGATCTAACTGCTGGACCTTTAGAATTATTAAGCATTTTAATTTGGATTTGGCTAATATCAGCGATATGTCCCATAAGACCACCAAGAGCATCAACTTCGCGGACAATTATTCCTTTAGCAGTTCCTCCGATTGAAGGATTACATGGCATATCTCCAACATTTTTAAAATTGGAAGTTACTAAAAGTGTTTTTTTCCCAAGTTTGGCGGCGATATGACAGGCTTCAATTCCAGCATGTCCTCCACCAACTACTAAACAATCATACATAAACTCACCTACTTTCCTAAACAAAAATTACTAAATATATTATCAACTAGTTCATCTTCATAAGCATCGCCAATAATTTCTCCCAAGTATTCCCAAGCCCTTTTTAAATCTATTTCAATTACATCAATTGGAAGGCCTTCTTCTAAACTAATTTTCGCACTATTTAAGGCGTCATTTGCCTTATTTACTAGCGTAATTTCCCTAATATTTGAAAGATAAGACATATCTTTATTAACAATACTATCTAAATTTAATTTATTCTTAATAGCTACTAGTAATTTATCTAAGCCATTATCACTAACAGTATTTCCCAAAATTATTTCCCGGGAAATATTTCCCAAGTTAATTTTTTGTTCTAAATCTGATTTATTTACAAAAATAATTAATTTTTTAGAATCTAAATTTCCCATAGTTTCTAGCTCTTCAGGGCTAATTTCTTCATTATTATTTAATACATAAATTATAATATCAGCAGAACTCGCTACACTCTTACTTTTATCTACTCCAATTTTTTCAACGATATCATCAGTTTCTCTAATTCCGGCGGTATCTATAAAATTTAAAGCTACCCCATTTAGAGTAATTGTGCCTTCGACAATATCACGGGTTGTTCCAGGAATATTTGTAACAATTGCTTTATCTTCATCAAGTAAATAATTTAAAATACTACTTTTACCAACATTAGGTTTACCAATTATAGCAATATTTACCCCATTTTTAATTAATCTACCATTTTTAGCACCACTAACTAAATTATCTAAATCTTTAGTTATTTCACCTAAATATTTATTCATAAGTTCATGAGTAACCTCTAGCTCATCCGTATATTCCGGATAGTCAATATTTACTTCAATATTAGATAAAATTTTAACTATTTTTTCCCGTAATTCTCTAATCTTTTTTGTAAGTTTTCCATCAACATTATTTATAGCAAGAGTTCTTGCGGCATCAGTTTTAGCAACAATTAAATCATTTACAGATTCCGCTTCTAAAAGGTTAATGCGACCATTAAGGAAAGCTCTTTTAGTAAATTCTCCAGGTTCTGCTAGTCTTGCTCCATTATTTATTAATATTTCAAGTATCTTCCCTGTAGTACTAATTCCCCCATGGCAATTTATTTCTACTGTATCTTCAGTTGTATAAGTTTTAGGAGATCTCATAAGCATAACTAAAACTTCATCAATAACATTACCATTATCAATTATATGACCATAATGGATTGTATGAGTTTCTTTATCCTTAAGAGTACCACTAAATATTTTATCAACTATATTTATGGCATCAGATCCAGTAATTCTAACTATAGAAACAGCTCCAATACCAGAAGAAGTTGAAATTGCACAAATAGTATCATACATAAGAAAATACTTCCTTTCATCGGAAGTATTATATCACAAATTAAGCAATTCTAAAAGGGTCAGATTCTGTTCCAGATCCAGAGATATATGCAACATTGGAGTTTAGGTAAAAAACTGGGCGGACAGGCATTCCACCTCCATCAACATGATAATTATTATATCTATCATAATAAACATTACCAGTATAATTTATAAACCAAGCTCCATCAATCCTATTTAAATTTGCCGTAATTGTCCACTCAACAAGGCCCATGTACATCCAATTATTATTAATTGTACTATTATAAGAATTCATATTTGTTGGCCAATAATTATTACTTGCTGCATAGCCATAATCACTTACATACATTAACCCTATTTTTGCATTATATGTCATATTATTACCATTTATGCTAATTTCATTATTATATGCATTTTTGGAAGTTGATTCTAAATTGTAATATGTTCCTGTGACATTCCACTTTGTTGTTGATATCATTTCTTGCCATGTTGTATCAAAATTATTTAAAAAGTTTGTATTTAAATTTGTTTTATTTAATTCACTATAACTCCATACATTTCCATATCCTGTTTCTTCATATGCTAAATCATAATTTACATCATTCCATGCAAATGAACCTATTGATGATTGGTCTAAATCTCCTTTATAATAATCTGATGTTCCACGATATTCTGTATAACTTGCTATATAATCTCCATTTGTACCAAGTTCTGCACTTGTTGCATAATCTGCTTTTATTAGTTTTACTTGACCATTAAATACTCCGATTATTCGATATAAGTTATTACTTGGACATGGTGTTTCATTTGACCCAAAACAGACATAGTTATTTGGATTTGCTCCAGCATATCTGTATGAATTATCCTCTGCATCATATATTTGTTTATCCATTGTTCCGCTACCTACATTAGTCATTATAATTGATTCAGTACCTCCCATTAATGCCGCATAGCCACTACATTGTTCTTGAGAAGTTGGAGTTATTTCATCATTGTTATAAACTGGTATTCCGCTTGTAGTTTGGCATACTCCACTTTCACTATTCCATGATACTTCTTCAACTTGTCCAATTTCTACACCAATTGTAACTAGTGATGAATCTATATATATTCCCATACCATAATAAATATTTTGACAATCTTCGGCACTAGTTGAAGGATCTCCATTAGGAAAAGCAAAAACTGTATTTCCATCAAACATACAATATTCATTTTCACTTGTTATAGTTCCATTATGATAATAAAGTCCATTTACACTTGGATCTTCTTCATTATATAGTTTTGCTATATCACAAGCTAGTGTTCCTTCTTCACATACTTTATGATAATCTGTTGGTTTTCTTGATAATATTATTTCAGCTTCTAATGTTTTTCCACCATTTTCGGCTTGATTGGTATCTAGATTTATAAATGATACTGTAAATTCCCATTCTTGGATTGTATCATCAGTACTTGATGTAGATATTATTTTATATAATTCTGCTATTTCATATAACCCACTTTTGGTTGTTATATCAAATCCTGATACTCCTTCACTTGTTACATAATCTAGTCCATCTATACTTGTTACAGGACTTCCTTCTGGGTTTATTATAGTTAGTACTATTTCTGGTTTATAATCATTAGTTGTATAAATATAATTATTTGATTTTATATTAAAATAAACATAATAATTATATGTAGCATTATTATCTGTAGAGTTTGCTCTTAGTATTGCAGAACCTATTGCAGTGTCTTGTAAGTTATCTCCACCCTCTACTACATTAAATTGAGTTGGATTTAAATTAATATCTTTATCAATATCAAACTTTAAAATATCTACTGCATCACTAGTTACACTTGCATTTCTTTTTGCACTATCTTGCAAGTTAGCAATGATATATGCTAGTGTTGAACCAACACATAGTATTAACACTGCTATTATTGTTAATATTATTTTTTTGTTCTTATCTAATTTTTTTACCATCTATATCACCTTGTATAATATAATTAGTTCTTTTTTAAAGAACTGAATATATTATATCCTTTCTTTAAAATTTCGTTTTT
>CALVKM010000011.1 GCA_944332705.1 uncultured Bacilli bacterium | reverse complement strand
CTTTACATTTGCTTTACTGTAAAGTGTATTATTGCAAAAATTATGATGAATTTTGCATAAAAAACCGAAACTTAAATCATTTTTAAATTGCTAATTTTAGAAAAATAAAGTATACTAATAATATAATAGTGTGGTGGTATTAATGAACTGGCGTAAAATAATAATTGGAATAATTTTTATATTAGCAATTATTAGTGTTTTTATAATTAGAAATATTTCTAAAGCTGATGCAGCGGTTAATCTTGGAGCGGATATTGAAACTATTAGGGATGATGATGGAAGTATTTATCATATTTATAATGTTTATTTTACGATTAGTGCTAATGAAGAGATTAATCATATCGAAGGAACTTATGAAGAAATTGACCTTAATGTTTTAGAAATTGAAAGTTCTGGTAATTTTTATGCGGAATATATTGATATGGATGAAAAATCTTTTAGTTTTATTTCTAATGATGTATATACTAGTAGTGATGGTAAAGTTTATTTTGCAAGAGTAGTTTCGCAATATGCGGATCCTGATTATACAGAAGATTGTACTTTGAAATTTAATGCTTTAAGGGATTTAGTTTCAACTAATGATGTTGATATTACTAAAAGTGCTATTGCAAGTACAGATTCTTTAGTTGGTTTAGATAATGTTGAGTTTAACGAAGAATTTTATTATAAAATAACTATTCAAAATACTAGTCCTATACCAACTGATACAATTAATTTTATTGACCAAATACCTAGTGAATTAGAAGTGCTAGATGTTGATTTTAAAGATATTTCGGGAAATCGCAGCGGTAATACCATAACTTATACTCTAGATTCTTTAGGGGTTGGTGAAGAAAAAACTATATATGTCAAAGTTAGGTTAATTGATGCAACGGGAAATACCATATTAAATACTTCCAGTATTACAGTTGGTGATAAAGAAAAAAGTGATGATTATGAACTTGGTATATTAAAACCTAGTTTGAGTATTACTAAAGAAGCAAGTGCTGATTTTGTTAAAAGAGGAGATACATTTACTTATGCTATAACTGTTGATAATCGTGATGCTACCGCTTATGATGTAATTGTTAGAGATACAATCGATTCTAACTTTACAATTGTTAGTACTAGTCATGAAAATAGTGGTACGGGTAATAATTTGGTATTTGAACTTGGAGATTTAACTAAAGAATCTAAAGAGACGATTACTATAACTCTGCGAGCAAATGAAGATGCAGAACTACAAAATTTTATTAATGTTGCCACAGTTAGTGCCACAAATCACGAAGATGTTCAAGCTAGTGATGATGTAACAGTAGTTGATGATGATGTTTATGTTGCTAAAAGTGCTAGTAAGACAACTCTTAGACCTGGAGAAGAATTTAGTTATTATATTGAATTTGGTAATACTGGTGATGCTTTTAGTGATTCTATAACTATCACAGATACCATTGATTCAAGACTTACAGTAATTAAAGCAGAAGGGGCAAGCATTTCAGGAAATACTTTAACTTGGGAAGTTTCTAGTCTTTCTCCAGATGAAGTTAATACTTATGAAATAGTTGTGCGAGTAAATGATAATGTTCAAGCAGATTCAGTAATAAAAAATGTTGTAGTCCTTACTGAAGAAGATGAACAACCTTTAGAAGATGAAGTAAATGTAAATGTAGTAGATTCAAATGTTACAATAGAAAAAACGGTTAATAAAAGTGTAGTTAGACCAAATGAAGAATTTACCTATAATATTAGAGTATTTAATAATGGTAGTGCTCCAAGTAATAATATAATTATAACTGATGTCATTGATTCATATTTAGAAATAATTTCAGCTCCAAATGCTGCAATTAATGGTCAAACTATAACTTGGACAATACCTTCTTTAGCAGCTCAAGATGAGAAGAATTTTACTATTACTGTAAAGGCTAGAAAAAGTGCTAGTGATAATACTACAATTAATAATGTTGTTACTTTAACAGAAACAGGAAAACCAAGTATCAGTGATGAAGAAGAAGTAATCGTAAGAAAACCAATATTAAGAGTAGAAAAAACAGTGAATGATAATCCAGCAATATATGAAATTGGAGAAGAATTTAGTTATAATATAGTGGTTTATAATGATGGTTCTATTGCTAGTGATAGAGTTTATGTAACTGATGCCATTAATGAATTATTAGATATTGTTGATAGTGATTCGGGAATAGTTGAAAACAATCAAATCTCTTGGATGGTTGAGAGTATTCCAGCTTTTGATCAAGTATCTTTTGAGGTTGTTATAAAAGCTAAAGAAAATGTATCTAATAATACAACTATAAAGAATACTGTTGTAGTAACACATGATGATGAAGAGATAAGTGATGATGAAGATGTAGTAATTATAGCATCAGATGTATATTTAGTTAAAAGTGTATCTAAAAATACTTTAAGACCAAATGAAGAATTTAGTTATACTATAACTTTTGGTAATAATGGCGATGCTTCAGTTAGTGATGTTGTTATTAGTGATTTAACTCCAGATTATATAACCTTTTTAGAAGCAATTCCAAGTAGTGATAGAATAAATATTATAAGTAATAATGAATTTAGAATTGATACATTAAATCCAAATGAAGAATTTAGTATAACTATTAATGCTCGGGTTAATAGTAATGCTCCAAAAGATGAGATTATTAATAATATTGCTACTCTTACAACCCCGAATTTAGAACTTGATAGTGATGTAGATATAACTATAATTGATTCTAATTTAGTTATAGAAAAAAGTAGTGATAAATACCAGGTTGTCAATAATGAAGAATTTAACTATACAATAACTATTACTAATAATGGAACAGCTGTTGCTAGTAATATTAATGTTGTTGATACTTTTGACAGTGATTTAGAAATATTAGCTTGTGATAATTGTAATGTGGTTGATAATACCCTAAATTGGCAAATAGATAATATTGCAGTAAATGAAACAGTAAGATTTAATGTTAAAGTAAGAGTAAATAATAAGAATAGTGGTGATATAATTACTAATTATGTTGAAGCTACATATGATGATAAACCAAGTATTAGGGATGAAGTTGATGTTTTAGTTGTTGATTATAAATTATCTATTACTAAACAGGTAAGTAAAGATTTAGTAATGGTTGATGAAGAATTTAAATATTACATTAAAATTAAGAATGAAAGTAGTGTTGCTGTTGATAATATAAGAGTAGAAGATATATTTAATGAGAATTTAGAAATAATTGATAGTGCAAATACTACAATTAATGATGGCATTTATTCTTGGATTATTTCTTTACTTCCTAATGAAGAGGTAGTTATTGAAATAACTGCTAAAGTTAAGGAGGATACTGAACTAGAGGAAATACCTAATACCGCAACATTAATAGTTAATGATGATGAAATTTTAAGTAATGAAGTAATAGTTAAAATAACTTCAGAAGAAATACCTAATAATCCTAGTACGGGTACTAGATTGAGTATTATTTTACTTGTTGGAGCTTTAATAATTGTTGTTATAGGCAATATTATTTTAAGAAAGAAAAATAGATTGTTTAAAGTGTAAAACTTGTGTCAATGATTTAACTATTCATTGACACTTTTTCTTATTATATTTTATAATTAAATTAGGCTACAAGGTAGCGATTAATATGTTAAGGAGGGAATTTATGAAAACCAAAGTTGGTTATAGTGAAAATGCAAATGCATTTTCTTCAGGTGTTGAAACTGCAACTATGGCAAATGTTATTGACAATCCTAAAGTAGGATTATTATTTACTAGTTGCGTTCAAGACCAAAGAGAAATTATGAAGGGAGCAAAAAGCGTTTTAGGAGATGTACCTATTATTGGATGTACTTCATCGGCAGCACTTTGTACGCAAGATGGCTATCTAAATAAAGAAACAGGATATTCTGGCATGATGCTTTTTGGTGGCGATGTCTCTGTTGTTACTGCTGGATCTAAAAAAACAGATGAGTCCCCTAGAGAAATAGGACGTCGTATTGCTAAAGAAGCTATTTCTAAATATAAAGGCGATAGAAAACCTGATTATTTCTTTATGTGTGCAAGTCCAGCAAATGAAGAAGAATATTTAAAAGGAATTGCGGATGTTATCGGCGATGTTCCTGTATTTGGTGGTTCTGCTGCTGATAATACTGTTGAAGGCAAATGGAGTATCTTAAATGATGGCGAAGCTTTTGCTGATGGCTGTGTTATTGCCATATTTTATACTGATGGTAAGATGGCTAACATTTATACTGGAGCATATCATGAAACAGATAATGTTGGTATCATTACTAAAGTTGCAGGAAGTAGAACTTTAGTTGAAATTGACCATGAACCTGCCCTTAAAAAATATGCAGAATGGACAAATCAAAATGTTGAAGATATTATGGGGGGGAACTTACTTACAGCAACAATTACAGCTCCACTTGGAGTAAAAGATCCAATTGGTAAAGTTATAGCAGTTCGTCATCCAATGGCTGGTAATGATGATTACTCAATGAATATTGGAGCAGACTTAGCAGTTAATACGGCAGTTATTCAACTTACAAATACTCCAGAAGGAATACTTAAAGCTAATGCCGATACAGTAAATAAAGTAAATGGTTTATTAAGTGATATTGATTCATATTTTCTAATTCATTGTGGAGGTCGTCGTTTAGGTTTAGCTTTAGCTAATATTGAAGATAAGATTTATCCGGAAATAAAGAAAGCTATACCTGATAAAGAATTTTTAATGGTATTTACTTTTGGAGAATATGGTAGAGGTGATCATTCATCTAACACAGTTGGTGGCTTATCACTTTCATTTACCGCTTTTGGAAAGTAAAATATAAAGAATAAAAAGGAGAGAAAATGAAAAGTTTAATAGGTAGTACTTGGAGAGATTCAAGTGATGGTAAAGTAATTGAAGTTATGAATCCTGCAACAAATGAACTTGTTGATACAGTGCCTTCTCTTACCAAAGAAGATGTTGAAGAAGCAATTAAATATGCTCATGAACATCAAAAAGATTGGGCATCTTTATCAGTTGTTGCTAGATGTGAAATACTAACAAAGTTCGCCGAATTAGTGGAAAAAAACAAAGATGAACTGGCTAAATTATTATCAGATGAAACAGGAAAACCAATTAAAGAAGCATATAATGAAATTGCAAACATTCAGATTGGTGTTCCAGCTTATGTAGAAAAAGTTAAACATGAATATGGGAATATTATTTATAGAGGAACAGAAAAGGGTCAAGAAAATACTATTCAATATACCATTAGACAACCTCTAGGAGTAGTAGTTGCTATTATTCCGTTTAATTTCCCAAGTGATATTTTTATCAATAAAGTACCACCTGCATTATTAATGGGTAATTCAGTAATATTAAAGCCCGCTAGTGCTAATCCACTTACTTTAACTCGTTATGTTGAATTACTTGTGGAAGCAGGAGTTCCTGCGGGAGTTATTTCAGTAGTTCATGGCTCTGGTTCAATAGTTGGAACAACTCTTACAAGTAGTAAGTTAGTTGATATGGTAAGTTTAACTGGTTCTACTGCTGCAGGTATCGATGCTGCTAAAAATTGTGCCGAACATTGTGCTCATAATAGTCTTGAACTTGGTGGAAATGATGCCTTTATAATTTGTGCTGATGGTGATATTGATTTAGCAGTTGAAGAAACTGTTTGGGGAAGACTTTATAATACTGGTCAAGTATGTTGTGCTAGTAAAAGATTCCTAGTAGAAAATTCTGTTAAAGATGAATTTATTAATAAAATGGTAGCCAAAATTAAAACATTAAAGGTAGGTATGCCTTCAGAAATGGATACCGATATAGGTTGCTTAATTAGTGAAGATGCTGCAATCGAAGTTGAAAAACAAGTTAACAAAACAATTGAAGCAGGAGCTAAACTAATTTATGGTGGTCGTAGAAAAGGAGCTTTCTATGAACCAACAATTCTAGATAATGTAACTCGGGATATGGAAGTTGCTAAAGATATGGAAATCTTTGGTCCAGTTATTCCCGTAATTGGTTTTGATACGATTGAAGAAGCTGTCGAAATTGCTAATCAGTCTATTTATGGCTTATCTGGTGCTATAGTAACTCGTGATTTTAATAAAGCTATTAAGGTAAGTGAGGCCATGGAATGTGGAGGATTTGTCATTAATGGTGCAAGTTTCTTCAGATCATTTGAACAACCTTTCGGTGGTTGGAAATATTCAGGCATTGGTAATGAAGGTATCATGACCACATTAAATGAAATGTCTAGAATGAAAACTGTTATTTTAAAAAATGTTACAAAATAATTAAAGAGCAAGTAAATGCTTGCTCTTTAAAAAATTAAGGAGGAAAAAATTATGTTTGATTATAAAGGAAGAGTAGTAGTAATAACTGGAGCATCATCTGGTCTAGGTATGCAAATGGCTAGAGGGTTTGCTCATCAAGGTGCAACTTTAGTTTTAATGGCAAGAAGAATTGAAAGACTCGAAGAATTTGCTAAAGAATTAGAAGGTATGGGAGTGAGTGCTTATCCAGTTAAATGTGATGTTACAAATGTAACTGATGTAAATAATGCAGCTAAGGCTGTTGAAGAAAAATATGGTAAAGTTGATGTTTTAGTCAATTGTGCAGGAAGTGCTAAGAATAATGGGGTACTTAATATGACTGATGAAGAATGGAAGTTTACTATAGATACTGATATGAATAGTGTATTTTATGTAACTAGAGCATTTGCAAATATCATGAAGAAAAATAATTATGGTAGAATTATCAATATTGCTTCAATGTATGGAATGGTTGGTAATATGGCAATGGATACTGTTGCATATCACACAAGTAAAGGTGGAGTTGTAAACTTTACCAGAGCAGTAGCTGCAGAGCTCGCAAAATATGGTATTACTTGTAATGCAATATGTCCAGGATATTTTGATACCGAACTTACTCATGAAACTTTAATAACTGATTCATTTACGGCTTATATGAAAGCTACAGTACCAGTTGGAAGATATGGACATGCTGGTGAACTTAATGCAGGGGCAATATTCTTAGGAAGCGAAGAAGCTAGCTATGTAACTGGTGTCATACTACCAATTGATGGTGGATATACTTGTGTATAAAGGTTAATTTGAAATTAACCTTTTTAAATGTCTTAAATTATGTTATACTATTACTGTAATTTTGTAAAAGAGGTGTTTTATGAATTCAAAATTAAAGCCATCTGAAGAAAGAAGATGGGAAAAATATTATCCAGAGAATGTTGAAAATTTTGATTTTCCCAGAATGAAAACTTATGATTTAGTTTATGAAGAAAATAAAAATCGTAAAGATAATATTGCTTTGGAATATGAAGGTACTAATATAAGCTATGGGGAATTCTTTGATAAAGTTGAAGAAAAAACTGAATTTTTTCAAGATTTAGGTGTTAAGGAAAATGATATTGTTACTTGTTCAATGTTAATGAGTCCTGAATTTGTCTATGATTGGTATGCTTTAGGAAGATTAAATGCTATAAGTAATTTAATTGATCCTAGAACTAGTGCTAATGGTATTAAAGAATATTTAGATGAAGCAAAATCAAGTGTAGTTATTAACACTGATATATTTACATCTAAATTAAAAGAAGCTATCACTAATCAAGACATTAAAGTAATAAATTACTCTCTTAATAATAGTGCGACTAAAATGCCCCTTTTATTAGGAGGTATCTCTTTAGCAACTGGCCTTTACAGTAGCATTTTAGGTAGAAAAGATAATAGATTTATAAATTATCAAGATAATTTAAGTATTGGTAGTGTAGAGATTCCTGATTACCAAGAAAATCAAGCTTTAACAATTGTTCATACTGGTGGTACAACCGGAGTACCTAAAGGAGTAATTTTATCACATGATAATTATAATGCTATGGCTTATGAATATAAATCATCAGGCATTGGTTTTGCCGAAAAAGATCGATTTTTACTAATTATGCCACCTTGGATTTCTTATGGTAGTGGTATGCTTCACATGAGTTTAGTTGTAGGAATGAAAGCCACAATTATATCTAAATTAGATTCAAAGAAAATGCCAAATTATTTAAATAAATACCAACCTCAATGGTTTGCAGGTGTTCCTGCTCATTATAAAATAGTAAATGGTAGTAAATTATTAGCTAAAAATGGTGTTTCATACATAAAAGGATGTGCTGTTGGTGGAGATGCCATGTCTTCCGAATTGTTTTTAGAAAGCGAACAATTTTTAAAAGAAAATGGAGCTAGTAAAGGTGTGTATCCGGGGTATGCTTTAACTGAAGCAACCTCTGCTTTTGCAGTAAGACAATTAGAACCATACAAACCAGGCAGTGTAGGTATTCCTCTTCCTGGTTGTACTGTGGGAATATTCAAGTTTGATGAGGAAACAGAAACTACTAAAGATGAAGAGCTTGATTATAACATGCGAGGAGAAATTTGTTTAAGAACACCAAATCAAATGTTAGGATATTTTAATAATCCAACTTTAACAGAGCAAGTTTTAAGAAAACATAAAGATGGATATATATGGATTCATACCGGAGATTTAGGTTACATTGATGAAGATGGTATTCTTTATGTTGATGGTAGAATTAAAGAAATGATTACGAGATATGATGGCTTTAAAATTTATCCTTTTGTAATAGATAAATTAGTTAGTACAAATAATGCTATACTTTCTTGTAAAACTATTGGAGTTCCTGATAATATTCATGGTGTAGGTAATTATGCTAAAACATATATTGTATTAAAACCAGAGTATGAAAATCAAGAAAAACAAATAATTAAAGAAATAAAAGAAGTTTTACAATATTGTTTACCAAGTTATTATACCGAGGGATTAAATATAGAAGTAACTAATAAATTACCAATCACTGCAGTTGGTAAAATAGATTTTGAAGCATTAAAAGAATTAAATGAAGAAAAAGAATTAAAAAGAGTAAGAAATAGGAGTTGATAAAGTGATTATTGGGGTTACTATGTTAATAGTAAGTTTTCTATACTTACTACTTACAGGGATAATGTATTATTCTAAACAAAGAATAGATAATGCCGAAAATAACATTTATAATTATCTAATTATTGCTGCTTTTTTTGGCATAGTATTAGAATTAACATGTATATTAACCGTACCATATCAAGATAATATTCCTATATTAAACGAAATAGTCAA
Source organism: uncultured Bacilli bacterium (assembly GCA_944332705.1). Lineage (GTDB taxonomy): Bacteria > Bacillota_I > Bacilli_A > RF39 > UBA660 > Onthocola_B. Next base: position 23,320 of record CALVKM010000011.1, on the reverse strand, counting down.
TCGCCTATTTTTAATATATATTTTTACATGGACATTTTTATTTACTAAATATATTATTTTAATATCATTTAATAACAAAAAAACTCTTAATAAAATTTTAAATATATTTTTTATTATTGTAGTTCTTATTTTATGTATAATACCTTTATACTATTATTATGATGGTACTTATGTTTATTCTTTTGGTCCTGCAACAGACTTTTTATATATTATAATTGCTCTATTAATAATAATGTGGTTATTCTGTTTAATATTAAATATTAAAGAAGTCGGTTATAGAAAATATGTTCCTTTATTTACCTTTATTTTTGGAGCAACAGCTAATTTAATTGTTAGAGAAATTAATCCTGGTATTCTTTTAATTACAGTAACTCAAACATTTATTACAATTATGATGTATTATACCATTGAAAACCCTGATGTTAAATTATTAAATGAACTTAATTTAGCCAAGATTCAAGCAGAAAAATCAAATCAAATAAAAAAAGAATTTTTAACCAGTATGTCTCATGAAATAAGAACACCTCTGAATGCTATTGTAGGTTTTTCTACTCTTATAAGTGATGCTAAAACTTTAAGAGAAGCTAAAGAAAATAGCAAGTATTTAATGGATTCTGCTAATACTTTGCTTTATATGGTTTCAAATATCATTGATATAGCAAGTTTAGATGTTGATGATACATCTATAAAAGAAGAAAAATATAATTTAAAAAATGTGATTAATGATATAGCTAATTTATATAAATATAAATTAGCAGAAAAGAATTTAGAATTAAAATTAAATATAAAAGCTCCCGATGTTTTAGAAGGAGATATTGATAAAATAAAAAGAATAATAATTAATTTAGTAGATAATGCTATTAAATATACATACAATGGAAAAATTAATTTAAATATAAAATCTAGTATTAAAGGTAGTATTTGTAAGTTGGAAATTATTATTAAAGATAATGGTGAGGGAATGGATGAATATGTTGTAAATCATTTATTTGAAAACTTTACCAGAGCCAGTGATTATAAAGATAGTGCTACTGCTGGTTTAGGTTTAGGTCTTGCTATAACCAAAAGATTAGTTGATATATTAAATGGGGAAATAAGTTGTACATCATCATCTAGGGGAACAACTTTTAAAATTAAATTAACCCAGAAAGTAGGTAGAATATGAAAGCATTAATTGTTGATGATAATTTATTAAATATTAAAGTTGCAGAAAAATTACTAGAACATTTAGGAGTTAAAGTATCTAGTGTTATGAGTGGTAAAGAATGTTTAGAAAATGTCGTAAATAATAAATATGATATTATATTTATGGATATAATGATGCCCGAGATGGATGGTGTAGAAACATTTAAAAAACTAAAAAGTATCGAAGGCTTTAATACTCCCATTATAGCCCTAACGGCTGATGCTGGTATTGATGCCAAAGAAAAATATTTGAGTCTTGGTTTTGATGCCTACATTCCTAAACCTATAGATGTTAATTTATTAAAAGAAACAATAGATAGGTATCAAAATGGAATTAGTTAAACTTTGGTATAAATACCTAAATAGATTTATTAATAGTGATAAATTATTAGAAGAATTACAAAACTTAGATTTAAATAAATATACTATTGATACTAGATCTGAAATAAAAAGATTAATTAAAGACATTAAAAAAATAAAAGAAGAAATACCGAATGAAATTGATGAAGTAGAAGAAAAAAGATTAGAAAACATTAATTTCTTTTTAGATAAATTAACTGCAGTAGATAAAAATAATTGTGATGAAGAAGCATGGGATATTATTAGTAAAAAAATAGAAAATTTAAAAAAGGAAAAATTATTAGTAAGAGATGGTGGGGCGCTTTATAATTCTATATTAGAAAAATTAAATAATTGTTATTCCATATTTAAATATTTACATAGAATGACTGATTTAGAATTATTAGATTTTTTAACAGAATATATTAGTGTACCTATACCTCTAAAAATAGATGAAAATAAATTTTTAGATTTAGTAGAACTTGGAATAGAAAATGACCAAAAAGAATCTTTATGGCGTTTAGCATTTACTTATGAAAAAAATCATTTTAACTATAATAATATAATAAATTATTTTATCAAAGAAAAAGATATATTTTATATAATAGAATCTTTATATGCTTTTAAAGATAATATCGATATGAATAATTTATATGATAAATTAATTAAATTAAATGATAAAGAATTTTTAATTAAAATATTTACACCGGGGATTATGGAATTACTTGATAATGAAGATATCGATTTAATGATTAAAAAAGGTATTAATAATAATATATTAAATAAAGAAGAAATAAAGAAATTACAGTCGTTCAAGCATTAGTTTTTGCAATTTTCTTTAATTTGTGGTAAAATATAGCCCAAGTGATTGGTATGGAGAGAAAAGTTCATTTAATTAGTTATATAATAGTAACTATTACAGTTATTTTGTGTTATACAATTTATACTTGGTTTGATACAAGCAGTTTTAGTGAACCTGTAAGTACTGTTGCTAGGATTAGTTATGAAGATACTATAAGTGAAGATGTAAAACTTATAAATGATCAAATTAATTATTATCAGGATTATTATAATGTAGCTATTAATTTATATAATGATATTAATTTAACTGATGGTAGTTATGATATTGATTTAGTTAATAATAATTATACTATAACTACAGCTCTAGATTATCTTGGAGATTACTTTAAAGTATTTAATAAAGAATTTTTCAATAGATTTTATGAAAATGATATGAATGGATTAAATATTTACTTAGCAACTAATATTGATAATGGTAGTATTTATGGCGAAAATACTGATATAGTTGGTTTATTTTTTAAACAAGATAATAAATATATAATTGTTATTGATGTAACAAGTAATGAATCATTAACTAAAATAGCTTTTCATGAAACTATGCATGCTATTGAAGAATATTTAAGACTAAATAATGTTTATTTTAGAAATTGGGATAGCTTAAACCCTTATGGTTTTAGTTATAGTGGTAGTTATAATACTAATGTATATAATGATACTTTGGGATATAATAATAATTGTAATAATATTTATTTTTTAGATAATTATGCGAGAAGTAGTGCTGTTGAAGATAGAGCAAGAATGTTTGAATTTATTTGTTTAGGTAATGATTTTTCAAGATTTCCAAGGTTATATGCTAAAGCTAATTATTTAAAAGAGGTTATTACAGATAATATTCCGGAGTTAGATTTGTAATTAAAACAACAATTTTTATGAAAATTGTTGTTTTTAGAATAGACTTTTAGGGATATTTTTAGTAAAATATGTAGAGGTGATAGAAATGCGAGAATTTAGTGAACAAGAATTAGTTCGAAGAGAAAAAGCTAATAAATTAAGAGAATTAGGAATTGACCCATTTGGTCATCGTTTTGAAGTAACTGATTTTTCTAAAGATATTAAAGATGAATATCAAGATATGACTCATGATGAACTTGATGAGTTACATAAGGAAGTAACTGTTGCAGGGCGTATTATGTTTATTCGAAAAATGGGTAAAGCTAGTTTTTTCTCAATCAAAGATAAATTAGGTAATATTCAAATTTATATTTCGATTAATGATGTTGGAGAAGATGCATATACTTTATTTAAAAGTTCTGATATCGGCGATATTGTAGGTATTAAAGGTATTTTGATGAAAACCCAAACTGGAGAAATTACTATTAAATGTATAAAGTATACTCATTTAGTTAAAGCCTTAAGACCTTTGCCTGAAAAATATCATGGTTTAAATGATGTTGAAGAAAGATATAGAAGAAGATATGTTGATCTTATAATGAATGATGATGCTAGACGTATTGCTTTTGCTCGCCCTAAAATAATTCGTTCAATTAGGAAGTATTTAGATAATTTAGGATATACTGAAGTAGAAACTCCAGTTTTAAATACAATTCTTGGAGGAGCAGCTGCTAAGCCATTCATAACTCATCATAATGCTCAAAACATTGATATGTACTTGCGTATAGCAACAGAACTACCTTTAAAACGTTTACTTGTTGGTGGTATGGATGCGGTTTATGAAATAGGAAGACTATTTAGAAATGAAGGTATGGACCGTAAACATAATCCGGAATTTACAACTGTTGAACTTTATAAAGCTTTCTCTGATTTAGAAGGTATGATGGATATTTGTGAAGGTATTATAAGTACAGCAGCTTATGAATTAAATGGAACATATGAAGTAGATTTCTTAGGAAATCATATCAACTTAGCTCCAAAATACAAAAGAGCTCATATGGTTGATTTAATCAAAGAAAAAACTGGTATAGATTTTTTCCAAGATATGTCTTTTGAAGATGCTAAAAAGCTAGCTTTAGAACATGGTATTGAAGTAGAAAAACACTTTGGTTATGGTCATATAGTTAATGCCTTTTTTGAAAAGTATGTGGAAGAAACAATAGTTGAACCAACATTTGTTTATGGTCATCCAATTGAAATAAGTCCTTTAGCTAAAAAGAATCCAAATGACCCAAGATTTACAGAGAGATTTGAACTATTTATTGCGGGTTCTGAATATGGTAATGCCTTTACAGAATTAAATGATCCAATTGATCAATATGAAAGGTTTGCAAGTCAACTTAAAGAACGAGAACTTGGTAATGATGAAGCTAATGAAATGGATATCGATTTTGTTGAGGCTCTAGAATATGGTATGCCTCCAGCTGGTGGGTTAGGTATTGGAATAGATCGTCTTGTTATGCTTTTAACTGGTGCTGAAACAGTAAGAGAAGTAATATTATTCCCAACCATGAAACCTCGTGATAAATAATGCCAAATCAAGATATTTTAAATATTTTAGATAATATTTTTACTATTTCTTTATCAATAAAGGAAAAGTATGACAAATTATTTGAATTAGATGTTTTTAAAAAAACAAATACTCAAGAATATCAAGATCTTATTCAAGTAATAAAAGGTTTAAAATATTTTGAACAGGAAGAATTAAAAAAATTACCTCATAGTTATTCTGAATTAATGTTAATAGTTAAATATCTAAAAGAAAAATATTTAAATATTAAAGATGAAACATTAAATTTAATAATACCTGATGAAGTATTGTTTAAAAATTATGTAACTACTAGAATAATAAATAATATTATATGTTATATTATAAATAATTTTGATGTAATGTATTTAAAAACAGTCAATGATTTATCTTTAGATATAAATAATTTTAGAAAATCTAATTTTATAATTGCCATTAACAATTATTTAATGCAAGATATTTTAAATATATTATTAGTAGTTAATCATAATTCCCAAAATCCTTTATTAAAAAATATGTTTGTTCGTAATTTTTATGATTTAAATTATACTATACCATATTTAGAAAAACGGCTTTTAAGTAATAATAATAGTGACTATATCATAGGATCAGACGTTGTTAATTACTTTTATGGTATTTCCAAAGAATATAGTGATAAAATAAAAACTGAATTCTTAAAAAAATTATATCAAAGCAAATTAGATATTATTTTAAGTTATGATTTAGATGATACATTACTTTTAGATAATATATTTAAAATTGAATTTTCTAAAAATTTTATGAAAGCTATATTATTACTTAGCGACGAAAAATTAAAAGATGAAATAAATGCCATAAGTACTGCATATATGATTAACACGAATGCTAATGAAATGACTACTAATATTATTAAAAGTATTTTTGTTAGTTTAGATGCCGAAGAATTTGTTTTTAGTCGTGCTAGAATATTCACTGATTAATTTCAGTGGATTTTTTTTCTAAAACATGCTATACTCTTTTTGAAAGTAGGTGTAGTATATTTGAAAAAAATTATTATTTTATTATTAAGTTTATTTTTGATAAGTGGCTGTGGCAAAGATGATGATACTCTTGTTATGGTGACTGAAGCTGGATTTGCTCCATATGAATATTATGAAAATGGTGAGATAGTGGGAGCAGATGTCGATATTGCTAAAGAAATAGCTAAAAAATTAGGTAAAGAACTAGTTATAAAAGATGTAGCATTTGATTCCATTATCAATGAAGTAAAAACTGGCAAAGCGGATTTTGGTGCTGCAGGAATTAGTTATAGTGATGAAAGAGCTGAAAAAGTAGATTTTACTATAAACTATACAACATCTAAACAAATTGTAATAGTTAAAGAAGATAGTAATATTACTACTAATGATTTAGATAATTTAAAAATTGCTGTTCAACTTGGTAGTGTTGGTGATAGTTATGTTACTAAAAATTATCCAAATGCTGAAGTAGTTCGTCAGAAAAAATATTTAGCAGCTATTGAAGATTTAAAAACATCTAAAGTAGATTGTGTTGTTATGGATGAATTACCAGCTAAAGAAATTTTAGAAGAAAATAGTGGTTTAAAAATATTAGAAAATGAACTATTTACAGATACTTATGGAATGATTGTCAAAAAAGGTAATAAAGAATTATTAAATGCTATTAATGAAGTACTAGAAGAATTAATGAAAAACGGAAAAATTGAAGAATTTATAATTAATCATTCTTAAGGTGTTTATGAAGTTATTTGAAAGTTTGTATGATACATTAATAGTTGATAATCGTTATCTTTTCTTTTTAGAAGGGTTAAAAAATACTTTAATAATTGCCTTTTTTGCGGTCATTTTGGGAGTAATTATTGGAATAATTATAGCATTAATTAGAAATTACTCTGAATATAGTCATAAATTAAAATTTTTGAATTTTTTAGCTAAGGCTTATGTTAATATTATCAGAGGAACACCATCAATTTTACAATTAATGATAATTTATTATGTTATTTTTGCTAGTGTTGATATTAATATTGTTTTAGTAGGAATACTTGCATTTGGTATAAATTCTGGAGCTTATGTAGCTGAAGTTATTCGAGCAGGAATAAATTCCATTGATAAAGGCCAAATTGAAGCTGGTAGTTCTTTAGGATTTAATTATTTTCAGATTATGATATATATTATATTACCTCAAGCTATAAAAAATATTTTACCTGCCTTAGGTAATGAATTTATAACACTTGTTAAAGAAACATCAGTTGGAGCTTATATAGGAATTGTTGAATTAACAAAAGCCAGTGATATTATAGCATCAAGAACATATGATTATTTTTTCCCATTAATAATTGTTGCTATAATCTATTTCTTATTAACATTAATTTTAACAAAGTTGGTTGGATTAATGGAAAGGAAGTTGAACAATGTTAGTAGTTAAAAATTTAGAAAAGAATTTTGGTAAAACCAAGGTATTAAAGAAAATCAATTTACAAGTTAATGAAAAAGAAAGATTAGTTATAATTGGTCCATCTGGTTGTGGCAAATCGACATTACTTCGTTGTATTAATCATATTGAAAAACCAACCGGTGGTAAAGTTTTATTTGAAGGAATTCCTTTAGCTAATGATGATGAATTATATAAAATAAGAATTAAAATGGGAATGGTATTTCAACAATTTAATTTATTTCCTCATTTAACAGTTTTAGAAAACATTATTTTGGCTCCGGTTAAATTAAAATTAATGTCTAAAGAAGAGGCTATAAAAAAAGCTAGAGAATTGTTAGAAAAAATTCATCTAAGTGATAAAGAAAATAATTATCCTAAAGAGCTTTCTGGAGGACAACAACAAAGAGTAGCAATCATTAGAGCCTTAATATTAGAACCAAAATTAATGCTATTTGATGAACCAACATCAGCTTTAGACCCAGAGATGAAAAAAGAAGTCTTAGAATTGATGGAAGAATTAGGTAAAAGTGGTTTAACAATGATTGTTGTAACACATGAAATGACTTTTGCTCAAAACTTTGCTGGTAGAGTAATTTTTATGGATGATGGAGTTATAGTTGAAGAAGGATCACCAAAAGACATATTTAAACATCCCAAAAGTAAAAGATTAAAAGAATTTTTAGAAAGTATAGTTTAATTTAAAAAAATGTGATACAATATATAATATAATAAGGAGGATATATGAGTGAAATTAATGTAAAAAGCGAAATTAAACCTTTAAAAGAAGTCTTAGTTCATCGCCCAGGCAAGGAATTACTCAATTTGACTCCCGATACATTACATCGGTTGCTTTTTGATGACATTCCTTATTTAAAAGTAGCCCAGGCGGAACATGATGAATTTGTCCAAATTTTAAGGGACAATGACATCAAAGTTTATTATTTGGAGGATTTAATGGCTGAAACTCTGGATTATAATCCGGAAATTAAGCCTAAATTCTTAAGGCAATTTATCGCTGAAGCTGGAGTAAATACTCCAAAATATCGTGATTTAGTTTATGAATACTTAATGGGTATTGAAGAAACTAAAGAATTTGTTTTAAAAACTATGGAAGGTGTCCAAATTTATGAACTAGATCGTAGTAAAAGAATTATGGAAAAATCTTTAGTAGATTTAGTTACAGCGGAAACTGATTTTATTGTTGAACCTATGCCTAATTTGTATTTTACTAGAGATCCTTTTGCTAGTGTTGGTAGTGGCATAGTTTTAAATAAAATGTATTCAGAAACTCGCAGAAGAGAAACTATCTATGCGGATTATATTTTTAAATATCATCCTAAATTTAAAGGAGAAATAGAAAAATATTATGATAGGGACTATGATTGGCATATTGAAGGTGGGGATGTTCTAAATTTAAATGACCACATTTTAGCAGTTGGAATATCTCAAAGAACCGAAGCGGGAGCTATTGATAAACTAGCTAAAAATTTATTTAAAAATCCAAGTTGCAGTATAGATACTGTATTAGCTTTCAATATTCCTGAGTCCAGGGCATTTATGCATCTTGATACAGTATTTACCCAAATAGATGTTGATAAATTTACTTATCATCCTGGAATTATGAAAACCTTGCAAGTATTTGAAATAACTGAAGGAAATGATCCTAATAGTGATGAAGATTTAAATGTTCGCGAGATAAATGATTCTCTAGAAAACATATTGAGTCATTATTTAGGTTTAAAAGTAACTTTAATTCCTTGTGCTGGAGGAGATGATGTAGCTAGTCAAAGAGAACAATGGAATGATGGCACAAATACATTATGTATTGCTCCAGGAGTAGTAGTTGTTTATAATCGTAATAATATAACTAATGAAGTTTTAAGAGCTCATGGTATTAAAGTTATCGAAATGGCTAGTGCTGAACTTTCACGCGGTCGTGGTGGTCCAAGATGTATGAGTATGCCACTATATAGGGAGGACTAATGAACTTAAAAGGACGAAATTTTTTAAAACTACTAGATTATACTACAGAAGAAATTGAGTATCTATTAGATTTAAGTGCGGATTTTAAAAATAAAAAGAAAAATAATATTCCTCATGAATATTTAAAAGGAAAAAATATTGCTCTTTTATTTGAAAAAACTTCAACAAGAACAAGATGTGCTTTTGAAGTTGCGGCTTATGATTTGGGAATGCATGTAACATTTCTAGATCCCGCAGCTAGTCAAATGGGCAAAAAAGAAAGTATTGAAGATACTGCGAAAGTACTAGGACGAATGTATGATGGCATAGAATATCGGGGATTTGATCAAAGTATTGTTGAAAATTTAGCCAAAAATGCAGGTGTACCAGTGTGGAATGGTCTAACTAATGAATTTCATCCAACCCAAATGCTTGCTGATTTTCTAACTATTAAAGAAAATTTTGGCACCCTCAAAGGATTAAAGTTAGTATTTTGTGGTGATGGACGCAATAATGTTGCTAATTCCCTAATGGTTGCTAGTGCTAAATTAGGTGTTAACTTTTCCTTGGCGGCTCCAAAAAGTTTGTGGCCAGATGAAAACTTAGTTAATATTTGTAAAGATATTGCTTTGTCTACTGGATCAATTATTGAATTTAATGAAGATATATATTCTGCTGTTAAAGATGCGGATGTCTTCTATACTGATGTTTGGGTATCCATGGGAGAAGCGGATAGTGTTTGGGAAGAAAGAATTAATTTACTAAAGAAATATCAAGTAAATAGCGATGTTTTATCGCACGCTAAAGAAAGTGCTATATTCTTGCATTGTTTACCATCATTTCATGATTTAAATACCACTATTGGTAAAGATATTTATGAAAAATTTGGCTTAAGGGAAATGGAAGTAACTGATGAAGTATTTAGAATGGATAAATCTAAAGTATTTGATGAAGCAGAAAATAGAATGCATACAATAAAAGCTGTTATGTATGCCACTTTAGGAGGTAATAATGAAAATAGTAATAGCCCTTGGAGGTAATGCCTTAGGTAATACTCCCGAAGAGCAAATGGATAGATTAGAACGTGTTGCCAAAATAATTGTTAAATTAATTAAAGATGGTAATGAAATAGTTTTAACTCATGGTAATGGTCCCCAAGTTGGACAAATATCTCTAGCAATGGAATATGCAAGTAGTAAAGTTGATACTCCAATTATGCCTTTTGCTGAATGTGGTAGTATGTCTCAAGGCTATATTGGTTATCAATTACAACAAGCTTTGCAAGATGAATTAGAAAGACAGAAGATAAAAAAAGATTGTGTAACGCTTATAACTCAAGTCTTAGTTGATGCCTCTGATCCCGCTTTTAAAAATCCTACTAAGCCAATTGGTGCTTTTTATGATTTAGAAGAAGCTAAGAAAGAGGAAAAAGAAAAGGGTTATACATTTATGGAAGATGCTGGTAGGGGTTATAGAAGAGTAGTAGCATCTCCTAAACCTATAGACATAATTGAAAAAAAAGCAATTGCCAAATTAATAGATTCTGGCATTGTAGTTATTGCTTGTGGAGGAGGTGGAATTCCAGTCATTAAAAATGATAAACATGAATTGTTAGAAGGAGTTGATGCAGTAATTGATAAAGATTTATCTAGTGCCTTACTTGCTAAATTAATTGATGCTGATAAGTTATTAATATTAACTTCAATTGATAAAGTATATTTAAATTTTGGCACTGATAAAGAAAAAGGTATATCAAAAATGACCGTGGATGAAGCTAAAAACTACATTAAAACAAATGAATTTGCTAAAGGTAGTATGCTACCAAAAGTAGAAGCTTGCATCGAATTTGTAGAAAACTCCCAAAAAGAAGCAATAATTTCATCACTAGAAAATGCAGGGATTGCTTTTGAAGATAATATTGGTACGAAAATTGTAGGAGGAAAATAATATGGCCAAAAGAAAAAAATTTATGTTATCGGCTTTCTCAATTATCTTTATATTGATAATTGCCTTAGCGATACTATCACACGTTTTACCAAATGCAGAGTTTGTTGATGGTGTTTTGGTTGATGGTAGTGGTACAGTTGGTGCTAAACTATCAGACTTTTTACTATCACCAATTCTAGGTTTTGCCGATGCGGTAGATGTGTGTATATTTATTCTTATTCTAGGTGGGTTTTTGGCAATTATTACTAAAACTGGTGCCTTAGAAACTGGTATTAAAGTTTTAGTTAAAAAACTAAAAGGTAACGAAATAGTTTTAATTCCTATTTTAATGTTTATCTTTTCTGTTGGGGGTACAACTTATGGCATGCTTGAAGAAACAGTTGGATTTTATGTTTTACTGGCCGCCACAATGGTTGCTGCTGGCATGGATACTTTAGTAGGTTCAGCCATAGTTTTACTAGGAGCTGGTTCTGGTGTTCTTGGTTCAACCGTTAATCCATTTGCTGTAGGTGTTGCAGTAAGTAGTTTGCCTGAAGGTGTTGGAGCCAATCAAGGCTTGCTAATATTTACAGGACTAATTTTATGGATTACAACTTTGATAATATCAATTATCTTTGTCATGAATTATGCTAAAAAAGTTCAAGATGATAAAGGTTCAACTTTTCTTTCACTTCAAGAACAAAAAGCCATGGAAAAGAAATTTGCGGCCGAAATTGAAGGAGCAAAAGATAAGAAAAAAGATGTAAAATTAAGTGGCAAACAAAAAATAACTTTAATATTACTAGGTTTAACATTTATTGTTATGATTATTGGTTTCATCCCTTGGGGAGATTTCAATGTTACAATATTTGATAAATTTACTGGCTGGCTTACTGGAACACCTTTAGGTGGTTGGTATTTTGCGGAAGCCTCAGTTTGGTTCTTCGTTATGGCAATAATTATTGGTATAATCAATCGCTTTAAAGAAAAAGAAATTGTTGATACCTTTATTGATGGCGCTAATGATATGATTGCAGTTATTTTAATTATTGCTGTTGCTCGTGGAGCAAGCGTTCTAATGGGAGTAACTCATTTAGATAACTACATAATCTATAATGCCGCGGACTGGCTATCTAACTTACCAGAACTAGCCTTTGTGCCACTAAATTACTTACTGCATGTTGTATTATCAATTTTAGTACCTTCATCAAGTGGTCTAGCTGTTTTATCAACTCCAATCATGGGTGGTCTTGCAAGCACTTTAGGTTATAGTGTCGAAGTTACAATTATGACTTTTGTTGCTGCCAATGGTTTAGTTAATTTAATTACTCCAACTTGTGGAGCAATAATGGGAGGCCTTGCCTTAGCTAAAGTTGAATATACAACTTGGTTTAAATGGGCATTTAAAATAGTTTTAACTATTGCTGTTGCCAATATGTTAGTTTTAGAGTTAATAACCTTAGTATTTTAGATAAAAAGTTAGAAAAACTGTGAAAAAAAGCAATATTTGCTTTTTTTTCTTTTGCTAGAGTGTTATAATTTTGTTAAGGAGGTAAAAAAATGTTAAAGATATTTGAAAAACATGGGATGTTAAAATGCATTGGAGCTTTAATGGATGTAATAGCTGTTATTTTATTAGCTGTATCTTACTTTGTAGATGCAACAACTCCAGATATGGTTTTAAAAATCATTGGTTCAGTTTTCTTAGTTATAGGTATTTATTTACTTATGTTTAAAAACTTAAAAGAAAAACTAACTAAAGTTGGTTTAACTGGGGCAACTTTAATTGCTTTATCATGTGCTTTAATAGCTGCAGCAATTTTTGTTACCGAAACTGATTCTTTATTAATTTTAAAATCACTTGCATTGGTATTCTTTTTAGTCGGTGGTTTAATGATTTCTATCACTGCTGATAATCATCGTTTAACTAAATCGATATTATTTATGGTACTAACTGCTGTATTATTTACTTGGGTTATACCATATGGTCAATTTAATGGCGGCGATTTTTATGATTATGGCATGGGTCGTGTTGGTTTAATCGATATTAGTATATCAATGTATAATGCTCTATATTACACTATGGATAAAGTAGTTTATCTATTTGTTCTAGCTGGTGTATATGGCGTTTTATCTAAAGTTAGTGGCTATCAAAGATTAGTTACAGTAATTGCTGAAAAATGCAAGAAACATACTATTGTATTCTCTGTTATAACATCAGTATTTCTATTTGTAATAACATCTTTGTTTTCCCAAACTTTTATTGCTCTAACATTTGTTCCGTTCTTCATTAGTGTATTACTAAAGATGAATTTGGATAAATTATCGGCATTTATTGTAACCTTTGGTTCTATACTTGTAGGTATTCTTGGGGCAACATTTGGTACTGAAGGAATTAGTAACTTTAATTACTATATTTATGGTAACACAACATATATGACAACTGGTTTGAATTACCGTTATATTATTGCTGCTGTTACAATAGTTTTATATAATTTCTTCATTTGCATGCGTCTTAAAAAGGTTTTAAGTGAAACAAAGAAAAATACTAAAAACAGTGAAATTACTGACGATCCATTTACAGTAGAAACATCAAAGAAGAAGAATGCTCTGCCAACAGCTATAGTATTATTATTACTTTTAGTAATTGTAATTCTTGGTTATATATCATGGGGTGATTACTTTGGAATTACCATATTTAATGAATTCCATGAATGGTTAACTACACTTGCTCCAGTAGAAGATTTTACAATTATTAGTTATCTTCTAGGTCAAAGAGCAACTGCTTTTGGAAATTTTGACTATGTATTCTTATTATGTAGTGTCTTCATTTTAGTGGCAATTATACTAGCATTCTTATATCGCGTGAAAGTTGATGAATTTATCGAAGGCTTTTATAATGGTGTTAAGAAAATGGTTAAACCAGCATTATTATTTGTGGCATCATACATGGTATTTGGCATTATTGTAAGTATTCCATTTACATCAACAATTTGTAATTGGCTATTCAATTTAGTTGAAGGATTTAATCCATTTATTACATCATTATGTGCTATTATAGGATCTGTATTTAGTCCAGATTTAGGTTACACTTCCTATGCAGTTGGTGGCTTCCTAACTACTGTTTATACAGACAATTTCCCATTAGTACATGCGATTTATACATCAATGTATGGCCTTGTTCAATTATTCTTGCCAACCAGTGCTATTTTAATTATCGGTCTTTCACTTATGAAAATAGACTATAAGTCATGGTTAAAATACATTTGGTTATTTGTTGTAGGCATGCTTATAATTCTACTTGTATTATTTACAGTAGTAACTTATATGTAAAGGAACCAATTTGGTTCTTTTTTTCTTTGGCATTTTAATATATAATAAATTTATGAGAGATGTTTGGAAATTAATTAACTCTATTAATAAGAAATGTGATTTAGAAAATAAATCAATTTTTGCGTGTCTACAAGAACTATCCATTTCTGTTGAAAAGTTTTTGGCTTTATTTAATGTTAATCCGGAGATAATAGATGAATTATTTGTAAGACAATTACTTAATTTATTAAAAAATAAAGGTACAAGGATATTTATGGATCCTTCACTAGATAAAGATAGTGAAATTGAAATATTTTCTAATGAATTAAATATTAGTATTTCTATTTTAGAAAATACTTTAAAAATAATTTGGGGAGAAACTAAAGAAGATGAAAGATTTGAATATTATTCTACTGAATTTTATGCCATTACTAAAGATAAGGAAATAAAAACTATTCATTTTGCTAGTGATGTTATTAAAGAAAAAAGTAAAATTAAAGCTAGTGGTAATTATCCTCTAACTAGTGTTCATTTAAAAATATCTGATAAAGTAAATTCCCTAGATGTTATAATAAAAAAATCTTTACTTATGAAAGATTTAAAAAGTATTTATCGGATTTTATATAATTTTAATTATTCTTTAGCATCAAACATCTTAAAATTATATCCCGGAGATGAAAAAGAAATTAAAAATAGTATAGATATGAATAATTTTGGGACTAGATAAACATTATTAACATAGAATTAATATGGGGAGGATTCTATGTTTGATAAATATAGTTTAGAAATTAGTAAAATATTTAAATGTGCTGAAGGAGAAATGCTTGAATTAAACCATCCTTATGTTGGTAGTGAACACTTGCTGCTTAGTTTATTAAAAAATTCTACTACAATTAGTAATATAGCTAAAAAATATGATTTAACATATGATAACTTTAAAAAAGAACTTATTTTAGTTGTAGGTTCTTCTTCTAAAAAGAGTACCTACATTTTATATACGCCATTACTTAAAAGAATTATTAATTTAAGTTTGGAAGAGGCTAGTGAAAAGAAAGAAGAACTTAATGCTTTACATTTATTTAAAGCCTTACTTGAAGAAGGCGAAGGAATAGCTATTAGATTGCTATATGGTATGGATATAAATTTAGAAAAGTTATATGATGAATTAAAAGAAAATACTAAGAAAAATAATAAAAAGTTAGAAATTTATAATATTGGTAAAAATTTAATGGATAGCATAGATATGACAGAACAAGTTATAGGTCGTGATAAAGAAATATCTTTAATTATTGAAACTTTAATAAGAAAGAATAAAAATAATCCTTTACTTGTTGGAGATGCGGGAGTAGGTAAAACAGCCATAGTAGAAGAATTAACAAGACGTATTAAAAATAAAATGGTTCCATCTTCATTACAAGATAAAAAAATTGTTATGTTAGAAATGGGAACCTTAGTCGCCGGAACAAAATATCGCGGTGAATTTGAAGAAAAACTAACTAAACTCATTAGAGAATTAGAAAATAATCCGGAGATAATTTTATTTATTGATGAAATACATACTATGGTTAATGCTGGTGGAGCTGAAGGGGCTATTAATGCTAGTGATATTTTAAAGCCTTATTTAGCTCGTGGTAAAGTAAAAGTCATCGGGGCAACAACAACTGAAGAATATAATAAATTTATTATAAAAGATAAAGCTTTAAATAGAAGATTTGAATTAATACGTATATTAGAACCAACTGAAGAAGAAACTATTAATATTTTAAATGAGGTAAAAAACAGTTATGAATTACATTACAATATTAAAATAACTAAAGATAATATCAAAGATATAGTTACTTTAACTAATAGATATGTTATTGATAAAAGAAATCCTGATAAATCTTTAGATGTTCTTGATTCTGTATGTGCCATGAAGGAAGTGGATAATAATACTTTTAATAAAATAAATAATTTAAAAAACAAAGAAAAAAAGATTATAGAAGAAAAAGAAGAAATGGTAAAGATTAATGATTTTAAAAAAGCTTTATTTTTACATAATCAAGAAATAAATATTGCTAATAAAATAAACAAATTAAATAATCAATTGGTTAAAATAACTCATAAAGATATAATTACTCTTTTGCATCGTAAGTATAATATACCATTATTAAAATGTGATTTTAAAAATTTAAAAGACTATTTAAATAATAATATATTCGCTCAAAAGGAAGCTATAGAAACAATTGTAGATACAATGCAAAATCACAACACAGATATGCCTTTATCTATAATGCTTACTGGTTCAACTGGTGTTGGTAAAACTAAAACTGTTAAAGAAATTGTTAAGTATTTTAATATGCCTTTATTAAAACTTGATATGAGTGAATATAATAGTGAAATATCTATAACTCGTCTTATAGGTTCAACTGCGGGATACATCGGCTATGAAGATGGCAGTTTATTTGATAAAATTAAAATGGAGCCATATACATGTATATTAATTGATGAAATAGAAAAAGCATCTCCAAGTGTTTTGAACTTATTTTTACAAATTTTAGATGAAGGAATAATAACCAATGCTAAGGGAGAGAAAATTAATTTTAAAAATACATATATATTTGCTACTAGCAATATAAAAGGCAATAAAAAAATTGGTTTTATGGATTCTAAATTAACATATAATCATGCTTTTAGTAAAGAATTTATAGCTAGATTTAATACTATTGTGGAATATAAAGATATAACTATTGATGATATAAATAATTATTTAAAACAACATAATGTAACTAATGTTGATATATCTAATTATGATTATCAAAAACAAGGTTTTAGGGGATTAGATAAATATATTGAAAAAAATAAAGTTAAAGAACAAGTATAATATGTTCTTTTTCTTTATATAATAGGAAAGTTATACTTTTTTAAATAAAATTATTGACATCCAAACTACTGTTTGGTATACTTGATTTACAAGGAGGAAATTTGGTATGACTACTATTTTAAAAGGTTATCAATTTAGTTTATATCCAAACAATGAACAAAAAAAGTTAATCAATCAAACCATTGGTTGTTCTAGATTTATATATAATCATTTTTTAGAAGAACGAATAAATGAATATAAAAAAACAGGTAGAACTTTAACTTGTTATGAACAAATAAAAGAAATACCAGAATTATGTAAAGATTATCCATGGTTAAAAGAAGTAGATAGTTGCAGTTTAAGAGTAGCTTCATTTAATCTAGAAGATGCATACCATAGATTTTTTAGTCAAAATAATGGATTTCCTAAATTTAAAAATAAAGATACTGGTAATAGTTATAAAACCAATAATATTAAAAATACTTATAAAGGTAAAAACTATGAAAGTATAAAAATAGATTTAAAAAATAGGACAATTACATTACCAAAGTTAAAAGAAGTATATCATATAGGTAATATAAAAAGTGCAGTTATAAGAAGAGAAGGACTTAAGTATTATGTAAGTGTATTAGTAGAAGAACCACTAATATTAGTTCCATTTCAACCTAGAAGTATCGTAGGACTAGATTTAGGAATAAAAGATTTAATAATAACTAATCATAATGAAAAGATAGAAAACAACCTAGAATGTGCAAATATTAATAAACGAATGAAGGGCTTACAAAAGGCTCTTGCAAGATGTCAAAAAGGAAGCAAGAGTAGAGAGAAAATAAAATTAAAAATAAAACGAGCATATATGAAACTATAAAACATCCGTAAGCATTTAATCCATGATATAACAAATAAAATAATTAAAGATAATGATATTATAGTAATGGAAGATTTAGATATTAAAGCAATGTATCAAACAAAAAGTATAGCTAAACATTTAGTCAATATTCCCCTAGCTGAAATAAAACGAGTCTTGGAATACAAGTGCCTTTGGCAAAATAAAAAATTATATACAATAAATAGATATTATCCAAGTAGTCAAATATGTAGTGTATGTGAATATCAAAATAAGAAGTTAAAAGATTTAAGTATAAGAAAGTGGGAATGTCCAAAATGTGGATATATACATGACCGAGATATCAATGCTAGTATTAATATAATGTTTGAAGGATTAAAAATATATATGCGAAGTTTAGTATAAATAAAAAAATAAAATTAAATTAAATAAATAGTAGGGTGGCGACCATCCGAATTTGGTCTGTGGAGAGTCTAAAGGACTTGGTGAAGCAGAAATGCCTTGTAGTGATACAAGGATAGTCAAAATTGTTGAATTTAGTATATTAAAAAAATTTTAATTATGATACAATATTTAGTGAGGTTAATATGAATATAAGTGAGATAGTAAAGGATAAAAATTGGGTTTTTTTAAGTAGTTTAGTAAATTTAGGAATAATATCTATAGATAATGAATTAAAAGCTCATATTAGTGCTCTTTCTTGTGATGATATTTATAATTGTCTTAGATTTATTCCAAGTTTAAGAAGTCCTGAAATGGATGATAAGATACTTAAATGGGGTAGTAGTAGAATCATTTATATGTATTGCTATTCCTATGTGGGAGTAGATGATAGATTTAAACAAGCTTTATTAAATACCAATGATTCTGAATATATTTATCGGTATGCCAAATATATTTTAAAAAATCATGATGAAGAAATATTTAGTTTTTTGTTTGCTTCTGGTTCTGCAAATTATACATATTTTTATGATTATGCTAAATATTTGCCAAATGCTCCATTAGATATGATGTCTTTAATTGTTCTAGATGGTAGTGATGCGGCATTTATTAAAGAGTTTTTAGAAATAGAAGCTTTAAAATCATATCCGCAGATAGTTAGTGAGCTTATAAATAAACTAAAAGTATTAAATGCCACTAAAGAAATAGAAGATTTAATAATTAGTATTGATTTAAAATTATTTAATTTAGAAGACTGTTATTTATATAATAATTTTTTAGGGGAAATAAAAGATCTTTGTAGTATATTAGATTATGAAACAATATATAATTTAGTTGGTAAATTACATACAATTCAAGTGATTGATTTATTAAATAATATATTATATAAAATGAATAAAGATTCTAAAGGCATGAGTTTGGTAAGGAAAGATAATAATGCAAGTATTTGATTGGACTAATGAAATAAATGAAGATGAATTAAGAATTGTAACAAAGGCTTTAGATGAAGATAAATTAATAGTTTTTCCCACGGAAACCGTTTTTGGGATAGCGGGGAATGCTTTAAAGGTGGAAGTAATTGATAAATTATTTCAAGCTAAAAAAAGGGATTATTCTAAACCTTTTAGTTTGATGCTTAGTGATATTAATAAAATTAAAGATATTGCTTATGTGAGTGATTATGAAGAAAAAGTAATTAAAAAATTTATGCCGGGGCCAATAACTTTAATTTTAAAAAAGAAAGATTGTATTAGCAATCTAGTTACGGCAAACAGCGATACTGTTGGAGTAAGAATACCTAATCATGAAATTGCTTTAAGTATTTTAAAAAGTATAGATTATCCTCTAGCGACATCTAGTGCTAATATATCAGGAAGTGTTAATAATAGTAATATTGAAGATATTATAAATGATTTAGCTAGTTATGTTGATATATTTATAAAAGGAAATATTAGTAGTAATTTACTCGCATCAACTGTTGCTCAAATAAAAGATAATGAAGTAAATATATTAAGAAATGGTATTATAAGTAAAGAGAATATAGAAGAAGTTATTAGAAAGTAGGAATTATGTTAAAGTTAAAAAAGATTATTAATACAGTAGTGGTATTTATTATATTGATGTTTGTAATATGTTTTTTATTTAGCTTATATAAATTATTTGCGGGAGTTATAACTCCTGCTGAACTAATTAGTGAAACAGGCCTTTATTTTCTTTATACCATTGGTTATGGAGCTTTAGAGGGAGATGCCATCATTCAAAATATTCTAGCAATGATTGGTATTATATCTGTTGCTTTAATGACGACTTTTCTTACTATCAATCTTTTCTGGAGACTTGATGATGTCAAATTTAATAAAGAAATAATATGTGATTTAGAAAATATTAAAATATCATTTAAAAATAGAGGTAAAGCTATTTGTGATATGAAAGCTACTTTTGTTTTATATGATAGTGAAATTTCAATGAATATATTAGAACCTAAAGAATACTATATGCCCATAATGCTAAAAAATTCTTTATGGAATTTAGAAGTTTCTTTGAATGAAACTTTTTGGTATAAAGCTATTTATAGTTTACTTACATCAAATGATAAAAAATTATATTGTATTTTTTCTTTTGTAGATACAAAAAGTGGTCAAGAAAGTATCAAGGTTGAAGAAATAAAAAAAGAAAATCTAAATATAAGTTATGATGAATTTATCGAACCAGTAATTTTAAAAAGTGAGTATTTATTAAAGGTAGAAAATGGTGGTAAATTAAGTATAGATGAAAATATTAATTATTCTTTTAAAAAGAAAGATAAAGATGATGCATTTGTAATGATGTATTATAATTTTCATAATAATTATCTTAATTTAGAAAAATATAATAAAGATACTACTTATTTAGAACTTGATATTAATACCAGTGATAATATATTACTTAATTTTGAAATAAAACTAAGTAATGGTAATAATTTATCTAAAGAATTATTATTAAATAATAAAAAAATAAAAATTAATTTAAGTGATTATACTGATTCTTTAGAAGAAATTACGGAAATATGTTATACAATATTTAAAAAGAATAATGAGTTAGAAGGCATTTTAAAAATAAATGATTTAAAGATTATAACTAAATAAAGAATATTAAAAAAATATTAATTAATAATATAAACAAGCAAGTTTGCTTGTTATATTTTGCTTTTTTTGGTAAAATAAATAAGTCTTATGAGGAGGGTATATATGTTTGAATTAGTTTCAAAATTTGAGCCAAGTGGGGATCAACCAGAAGCTATCAACGAACTTGTCGATGGTATTAATAAAGGTGTTAAAGAACAAGTATTACTTGGGGCAACAGGTACTGGTAAAACATTTACTATTGCAAATGTTATAGCTAAAACTAATAAACCAACATTAGTACTTGCTCACAACAAAACTTTAGCTGGCCAACTCTACGCGGAATTAAAAGAGTTTTTTCCAAATAATCATGTTGAGTATTTTGTCTCTTATTATGATTATTATCAACCAGAAGCATATGTACCTAGTAGTGATACTTATATTGAAAAAGATGCATCTATTAACGATGAGATAGATGAACTTCGTCATGCCGCAACATCGGCATTAATCAATTATAAAGATGTTATTGTTGTTGCATCAGTTTCTTGTATTTATGGTATTGGAGAAAAAGAAGAGTACGAAAAAAATATGCTTATTTTAACTGTTGGTCAAAGTATATCTCGTAATACTATTTTAAATAGATTAATTGATATGACTTATGAGCGAAATGAATTAGATTTTCATCGGGGTACATTCCGCGTTCGGGGGGGTAGTATTGATATAATCCCCGTTAATGAAAGAGCACTTGGTATTAGAATTACTTTAGATGAAGATGTAGTAGATGAAATATCACTATTTGATCCATTAACTGGAGCAATAGAAAAAAGTGTTAAAAGTATTACGATATCTCCAGCTTCCCACTTTGTTACTAGTAAAGATAAAATGGATATAGCAATATCTAGAATTGAAACGGAACTTAAAAATAGATTAGAAGAATTAAAGGAGGAAAATAAATTAATTGAAGAACAAAGACTTCGTGAGCGAACTAATTATGATATTGAAATGCTTAAAGAAACAGGTTTTTGTAATGGGGTAGAAAATTATTCAAGACACCTAGCACTTAGAGATGCCGGGGAAACACCAAGTTGTTTAATTGATTTTTTTCCTAAAGATTTTTTGTTAGTTGTAGATGAATCACATGTAACTTTACCACAAGTTAGAGGTATGTATAATGGGGATAGACAAAGAAAACAAACTTTAGTTGATTATGGTTTTCGTCTTCCTAGTGCCCTTGATAATAGACCCCTAACATTTGCGGAATTTGAAAGTCACATTAATCAAGTAATTTATGTTTCAGCGACCCCTGGTGATTATGAGCTTGAGAAAACTCATGGTAAATATACAGAACAAATTATTCGTCCAACAGGTTTACTTGACCCAATTATTGAAGTTCGTCCAACTGAGGGACAAATTGATGATATCATCGGCGAAATAAGAAATAGAATTAGTAAAAACGAAAGAGTGTTAATTACAACTCTTACAATTCGTATGAGTGAAGAATTAACTAATTATTTAAAAGAATTAAATATAAAAGTAGCTTACTTACATAGTGAAATTAAAACATTAGAACGACTTAAGATAATTCAAGATTTAAGATTAGGCACTTATGATTGTGTTGTTGGTATAAACTTACTTCGGGAAGGATTAGATATACCTGAGGTAAGCTTAATATGTATACTTGATGCCGATAAACAAGGTTTCTTACGAAGTGGTAGAAGTTTAATTCAAACAATTGGTAGATGTGCAAGAAACGAAAATGGTAAAGTAATAATGTATGCCGATACTGTAAGTGAAGCTATGGATGAAGCTATTAAAGAGACAAAAAGAAGAAGAGAAATACAAGAAACTTATAATAAAGAACATGGTATCACTCCTAAAACAATTGTTAAAGAGATAAAAGAAATTGTAACAAATGAAGTAGTTAAGAGTGATAAGAAGAAAGTAAGTAAGAAAGAAAAAGAAAAAATGCTAGTTACTTTAGAAGAAGAAATGAAGGAAGCGGCATCTAAAATGGATTTTGAAAGAGCAATTGAGCTTAGAAATATAATTTATGAAATGAAAGGTATTTAAAAAAATAAAAAAGTATGATAAAATACAGAAAAGTAAAGAGGTGGAATAATGACTTATATTTTTGGACATAAAAATCCTGATAC
>CALVKM010000010.1 GCA_944332705.1 uncultured Bacilli bacterium | reverse complement strand
AAAATTTAAAATAATTTTAATAAAATTTTAAAAAAATTAAAAAAAAAATTTAATTTTTTTTTTTTTTTTTTTTTTTGGTAGAATGGGAAAAAATAGGGTATGTGATATTCTAAAATGAGGAAGTGAATTAAAAAAATGGAACAAAATATAGGTACCAAAAAATTGGATAAGAACAAAAAAATTATATTAACAATAATTGCTGTGTTAATATTATGTGTTGGGGTGTCACTAGCATATATCATTGCAAGTTTACAAGATGAAGCAAGAGGAAATGCCAGTGTCACAAGTGATGCAGTAGATATTTTAAGATTTGAAGTAGATAAAGATATAAGTTTAAATCCAACACAATTTAATGTAGTTGAAGGAGGTGGAGGTTTATCTGATACAGCAGTAGGTAGTGCAACACTTTTAGCTAATTCAACAGATAATAATGCCACATATAATTATTATGTTTATTTTTTAATAAATTCTAATAATTATATTTATACAACAGATGATAATAAACCAGAAATAGTACTAACTATTACTGATCCATTAGATCAAGTAGTTACTCAAGTAGATGGATTAGAATATGTTGAAGTAACAAATGCTGATGGAAGTGAAGTTAAAGGGTTTGATATAACCACTAAAAGTGGTTTATATAATGTAGCATCATTATATGAAATAACATCAGCATCTAGTACTGATGAAACAGTTCAAGAATGGACATTTACTGTAACATTTGTAAATCTTGATACTAATCAAGCAGAAAATGGAGGTAAAACATTAGAAGGAGAAGTTATATTATCAAGAGAATCAACCGATTATCATAAGGTTTGTAAAGAAGGAACACTAGCATGTAATATAGCAAAGTTATATGATGAAGAAAATCAAGAATCAAATGGATTATATTATCATAATGGAACAATAATAGGTGAAAATGAATATTGTATGTATAATGGAAATCCAGTATTGGCATTTCCCGATGGTGATCCTTCAACTAGTGTAGAGGATTGTCAACAGGTGTTTTATGCTTTAGAAATGTACATAGATGCATCATTGATAACTGTTGGTGTAGAAATGGGAGAAGTTGAAGAAGTATCGTGGAATAGTGAAAGTGGAGTATGTCAAACCACAAGCGGAATACAAGTATATAATGAAAATCAAATTTTAGTAGTTCAAGAACAATGCAGTGGATATGCGGTGATTTCTGGTCCATATGCATTTTTAGCCATTGATGTAGGTAGTGGAACAATGGAAAAGCAAGCATTACCAGATGCGAAAGACAAATCTTATAGATATGCAGGAGCCAATCCAAATAATTATGTGTGTTTTGGTACAACTGAAAATCCTTGCCCAGACGAAAATCTATATCGTGTTATAGGAGTGTTTAATGGACAAGTAAAATTAATCAAAGCCGATTATACAACAAGTGCCATGCTTGGAACAGATGGAAGAGATTATCGTGGAAGTTATGTTGATGCGTGGGGAGAATCATCATATTATAAAGGAAACATGACACAATCTGATATTGCCATATATAGTTGGAATGATGATACTAGTGTAAGTAGGGTGGGCTCAAATAACTGGACAACAAGTGAATTTAATACAATAAATTTAAATACAAATTATTGGAATTATTTAGGTGCAACTTGGCAAAATCTAATAGCACCAACAACATGGCATCTTGGAGGAATGACTTCTTTGAGTAATACAGCCAAAGCATTTTATGATGGAGAGAGAAATAACGCAGGATTTGACAGTAATCCAACAACATATACTGATGAAATAGGCTTAATGTACCCAAGTGATTATGGTTATGCCGCATATCCTGATGCTTGGATAACAAATTTAAATGGTTATAACAGTTCTTCAATAACATCAAATAATTGGTTATATATGGGACTTTACGAATGGACTATTACTCCGTATTCGTCGAACAGTTACAATGTGTTCGGTGTGTACAACAACGGCAGCGCGCACTACGGCTATTCGGCCCGGCCTGTCTTCTATCTAAAATCTAATGTAGAATATAATGGTGGAAGTGGAACTGAAAGTGATCCGTTTACTTTGGTAGTGTGGTAAACCTTAATCCTCCACTGGTGGCATCTCCGCCCGGAGGTCACACAGTTGTCAACTTATGTAAAGTTTACAGATTTATATAGAATAAAGACAGTTAATTTAACCATAATAATAGTGGTGATGATATGTTTAATGGAAGTAACTACTATTATAAAGGGTATGATGTAACTAGTAATAATAGATTAGAGAAGTTATTTATGGAATATAATAATCCTTATGGTTATAATTTAGATAGTAATGCGAAGAGAGTTAAAAATATAGAATATGATGTTACTCATACTAATCAAAATTCTGTAAAAAATAAGGAATATTCGGGAAAAAGATAGCCAAGCTCTCTTTTTTTTTGTATAATATTAGGTGAGGTGGAAAGAAAATGAAAATATTATCAGTTAATGCTGGTTCATCTTCCTTAAAATTTACTTTAATGGAAATGCCAGAAGAAAAAACTATTGCAAGTGGTTTATTTGAAAAAATAGGACTTAGTGATAGTAGTTATACAATTAAGTATAATGGGGAAAAAATTAAAAAAGATTGTCCTATGGAAGATCATACTGTGGCAGTTGAAAAATTAATGAGTGAATTAGTTGATTTAAACATAATTGCCTCACTTGATGAAATTGAAGGTGTAGGTCATCGTTTGGTTCATGGTGGTCAAGAATTTAGTGAATCTGTTGTATTAAATGATGAAGTACTTGATAGAGTTGCTAAATATAATTCCTTAGCACCACTACATAATCCCGCAAATATAATGGGAGTTAAAGCCTTTATGAAGGTTATGCCAAATACCATTCAAGTTGGAGTATTTGATACGGCTTTTCATACAACTATGGCTAATACTGAATATTTATATCCAGTTCCTTATGAATGGTATGAATTATATCAAGTTCGTAAATATGGTTTTCATGGAACAAGCCATCGCTTCATTGATATGACTATTAGAAAATACTTAAATAATGATAATTTAAAAGTTATATCTTGTCATATTGGCAATGGCGGATCTATTACTGCGATTGATAGTGGTAGAGTTGTTGATACATCAATGGGATTTACTCCTCTTGCAGGTATTATGATGGGGACACGTTCTGGTGATGTTGATCCAAGTATTTTAGAGTATATGGCAGGTGTGACTGGAAAAAACATTGCAGAGTTAACTAATGATTTAAATAAAAATAGTGGTTTACTTGGTATAAGTGGTGTAAGTAGTGATTCAAGAGATGTTGAAGCGGCAGCAGAGGAAGGCAATGAAAGAGCAATACTTGCTCAAGAAATGTATGCAAGAAAGATTGCTAATTATATTGCAATGTACAATAATTTACTTGGTGGAGCTGATGTTATAACTCTAACTGCAGGTGTTGGAGAAAATAGTAAAACTATGCGGAAGATGATTCTTGATAAAATTGCTTCTTTAGGAGTAAAGTTAGATGAATCTAAGAATGATTTCCGTGGGGAATTTAGATGTATTACTACAGATGAATCCAAAATTCCAGTATATGTTGTACCAACCAATGAAGAATTAATGATTGCTATTGATACAATGAACTTCATAAGTCAATTATAGAAAGTGGTGAGTATAATTAAAGAATTATACAAAAAAATATTAAAGATAATTAAAGATTATGATGAAATAGTCTTAGTTAGACATATTTCTCCTGACCCTGATGCTATAGCTAGTCAAATAGCTTTGAGAGACTCTATAAAACTGACCTACCCAGAAAAGAAAGTTTATGCAGTTGGAGCAGGAGTTCATAAGTTTAAATATTTAGGTAATTTAGATAAAGTTAATTTAAGTGAACTTAGTAATGCTTTATTAATTGTTTTAGATGTTCCTAATTTTGCCAGACTTGATGGTGTAGAAGATTTAGAATATCAAGCAATTTTGAAAATTGATCATCATCCAGCTGAAGATATTATTGGTGATGTTGATTGGACCGATGATACTAAAAGTAGTACTTGTGAGATGATTGCTAATTTAATCATGGATACAAAGCTTGTAATGGATCAAAAGATTGCGGAAAATTTATATATTGGTATGGTTTTTGATAGTGATCGGTTTTTACTCCAAAATACGAGTTTAGATACATTTAAAACAGTATGTAATTTATTAGAATCTAGTAAAATAAATTTTATTCCTTTATACGATAATTTGTATGAAAGAAGTATAGTTGAAGAAAAATTTAGAGCATATTTAGTTAATAATATTGAAATTAGTGAAAATAAATTTGGTTATATATTTGTTGATGCTGATATTTTAAAAAAATATGGAGTAGAACCTACAATTGTATCTAATCAAGTAAATAATTTTTATTTTATAAAAGAACTAATTTGTTGGATGTTTGTTGTTTATGATGAGCGAAATGGTATATATAAAGCTAATATAAGGAGCAGAGGACCAGTTATTAATGAAGTAGCTTCTAAATATAATGGTGGAGGTCATAAATTTGCATCAGGTTGTCGAAATGCCGATTATAAAGTTATGGAAAAGTTAGCTAAAGATTTAGATGAAACATGTAAGGATTATATAACGAAAGAAACTAATTAATATGGAAATAGTAAAATTGAGTAAAAAATCTAATAATTTATATAAAATAGAATTTAGTGATAACACTTCACTAAATTTTTATGATGATACAATAATTAAGTATAATTTGTTAGCAAATAAAAAGATAGATAATAAATTATTTAAAGAAATAAATGAATTCAATAATGAAGTAAGTGCTTATTATAAAGCAATAAATTACATTAAGAGCAAACTTAGAACTAAAAGGGAAATAGAAAATAAATTAAGAAAATTAAATTATAGTAAAGATATTATTAATAAGGTAATAAATAGATTAGAACAACAAGGATATTTAAATGATTCATTGTATATTAATAGTTATATTAATGATCAAATTAATTTAACTTTAAAAGGACCTAATAAAATAATATATGAATTAGAGAAATTAGGCTTTAAAAACATTAAATTAAATGTTAGTGATGACGTTTGGATAGATAAGATAAATAAAATAATCGAAAAAAAAGAAAAAAGTAATCACAATCTATCTAAAAGATTATTAATTCAAAAAATAAAAGTTGATTTAATTAATTTGGGGTATTCGGAAAAGTTATTTCAAGATATATTAAATAGTTATAAATTTAAGGATAATCCAGATATAATAAGAAAAGAAGTAAATAAATTCTTAAGAAAATATCAAAATAAATATAGTGAAGAAGAACTAAAATATAAATTAAAAGGTTATTTATATAGTAAGGGATTTAGTGATTATAATTTAGATGATTTACTAAATAATTAAATAATGGTATAATTTTAGTGTGAGTGAGGTATTTATGAAAAAATCATTTTTTATAACAATTTTATTATTAGGAACATTTTTTATGCTTATGCCTAGTGCTTTAGCGGTTGAAGCTTTTGATCCTTGTCAGGAAGAAAATGTTTTAAAAGTTTTAAGAGTAGTGGGATATATTTTATATGTTGCTAAAATATTAATTCCTTTAATACTTATTGTTATGGGTTCAATCGATTTTGCTAAAGCAGTTATATCTAGTGATGATAAAGCTTTAAAAGAAGCTGCTGGCACTCTTGTTAGAAGATTTATCGCTGCGGTTATAATATTTTTATTACCAACAATTTTAAATATGTTATTAGATTTAATTGATAATATTGCAGATATTCAAGAAGACTATGGAAATTGTACAGAATGTATATTTAATCCAAATGATGATAATTCTTGTAAACCTGATGCTGGAGCTGGCCGAAATTAAAAACACATCATAAAGATGTGTTTTATTATTCTTCACTTGTTTCTGCATTTTGGATTGCAGCGACAGCATTTTGAACATATTCTGAATATTGTTTGGCAACTTCATCATCAACTATATCCATGCCATATTCATTGCGATAGTGTTGTAGAGCATAAAACCCAATGCTTGATGAATTATCTGTTATGTAATCTTCACTTAGGGTATCTATAATTTCATCTTTTAAATCTTCTAGTGATTCTTTGTCATATTCGTTAGTTTTAAGTATTACATGGTATCCCAGTTCAGTAGTAATTACTTCAGTTGAATACTCTCCAACTTCAAGTTCAGCGGCAGCACTAACAAGTTCATCATATCTATCTCCTAGAGTGCCATAGTTGATTCTTCCTAAAGCTCCACCATCATCAATAGTAGATTCATCTTCCGAATATTCTTCAACTAAACCAGCAAATACTTCTTCAATATCTTCACCATTGTCTTTTGCTTCATCAAGACGAGCAATTATTTCTTCAACCGTAGCTTCTGTTTCTGCTTCAGCTTCTTCTGTTTCATCATCAGTTGCATCATCATCTACATCTGGAGTAATTAAAATATGACTTACTTCCATATCGCCAATAGCAACATCATTATAATATTCTTCAATTTCTTCATCGGTTATTTGCAGTTTAGCATATTCTTCAATAGCATGATTTTGCAAAATTGATAAATACATTAAATCACGATAAGCATCAATTGATTGATAGTTATATTGCATTAAATATGTTAAGAATTCATCTTCTCCACCAGCACTTTCAATATAAGAATCAACTGTTGAATCAGCAGTTTCTCTAGCAGTATCTTTGTAATCATCAAATTCTGTTTCTAGGATATAAGTATCAGCTAAAACAAACATCGTATCTAGGCCATATGTTTCTTTTAAAGTATTATAAAATTCGTTAATACTAATCATATGGTCATTATCAAATGTAATTACCGCTTCTTCGCCATTGTCAAGGGTTGGTATTTTACCACAACCACTAACTGCAAGTAATATTGCACACAATCCAATTATTTTTTTCTTCATATCTCTCTCCTTACCAAATTATTATAGCAAATACTTACCTTAAATACAAGCTAATACCTAGAAAAAAAGCACTCACATTTTTTTATAGGTGCCATACAATACTAATGAAAAGACAAATAAAAGGAGGATCGTTTATGAATTGTTGTGGAAATGGCCTTGGAGCTGCTATAATTTTGGTATTATTTATTCTTTTAATCATTATAGTAGGGGCATTTATTTAAATAGATAAATAAGGAGGTTTAATATGAGTTGTTGTGAAAAAAACTCTAACCCATGTGGTGGTAATAGTTTTACAGCTAGCTATGCTTTCATAGTTTTAATACTATTTATCTTACTTGCCATAATCTGGGGCGGAGCATTTTACTAAAAGAGAGGAGTTCCTCTTTTTTTATGTGTGTCAAATTAGTGTCAAATGTATTGCAATGCTAATAATTATTTGCTATCCTAATGTTACTGGAGGTATTTATGTTAGAAGTAAAAAATATTGTTAAAAAATATGGAACTAATACTGCCGTAAATGATTTATCTTTTACGGTAGATGATGGAGAAATATTTGGACTTTTGGGAGAAAATGGTGCAGGTAAAACAACAACATTTCGAATTATAATGGGACTTTTGGAACCAAATTCAGGGAATGTATTACTAGATCATGAAAAAATTGATTATAGTAAAACTGATAAAATTGGTTTTGTTACTGAAGAGCGAAGTTTACTTACAAAACTAAGTGTACAAGAACAAATAGAGTTTTATGCAACATTAAAAGGAATGGAAAAACAAGAAATTGATAAAAGATTGGATCAATGGTTAGAAAAGTTTGAAATAACTAGTTATAAAAATAGAAAAATAAAAGAATTATCTAAAGGTAATCAACAAAAAATTCAATTTATTTCTGCAGTTATTCATGAGCCAAAATTGCTTATTTTAGATGAACCTTTTACGGGACTTGATCCAATTAATGTAAAACTTATGAAAGAGGCTATAATAGAATTAAAAAATAAAGGATGTTCAATTATATTTTCTTCGCACCAAATGGAGTATATTGAAGATTTTTGTGAAAAATTAGTTATTTTGGTTAAAGGTAAACCAATATTGGAAGGTAGTCTTAAAGATATTAAAGAATCTTATGCTAAGAAAAACATTTTAATTAAAGGTGATATCAATACAGATGAAATAAAGAAAATTAAAGGTGTTATAAGTGTAGGTTTAGAAAAAGGGGAATATGTTGTTAAAATCGAAAATATAGATGTAGCAAGTAAGGTATTTGATAGAATTAAAAATAGCAATATAACTAAATATGATGTTGAAGAACCTAGTTTAAATGAAATATTTATAGAGAGTGTTGGTGGTATTCATGAATAAGAAATTTTGGTATTTAACTAAACTTAGTTTAAATAAAAAAATAAAAACCAAATGGTTTTATATAACCAATATTATTTTAGCATTTGCCATTATTGTTTTAGTAAATATTTCATCTATTATTGAATTTTTTGGAGGAGATTTTGATAGTCAAACTAATGTAGTGGTAGTTGATAATACTAATAGTGCATTTGAAATATTTTTAAATACTATGAATTCTTATGATAATGAAGATATTACAGTAACTAAAAGTAATGAAAGCATCGATATATTAAAAGAAAATTTGGAAGAAGAAGACTTATTGGTAGTAATAAATAGTGATAGTGTAGAATATTTAAAAGCGGAGGTAATTAGTGAAAATGCTATTGATGCATTAACTTATCAAATAATTTCGCAAGCATTAAATACTACAAAAACTACAGTAGGAATGATAAGTGAAAATATTGATCCTTCAGTACTTGCTAATTTATCACAAAATATTACTGTAGACCGTGTTATATTAAATGAAGCAGATAGTACAGATGAAAACATGAATTTAGTAATGAGTAGTATATTTCCAACTCTTATTTTACCGTTTTTCATGTTAATTATCTTTTTAGTGCAAATGGTTGGTGGGGAAATTTGTGAAGAAAAAACTACAAGAAGTATGGAAATAATTATTTCTAATGTTTCGCCGAAGATGCATTTATTATCTAAGATACTTGCTAGTAATATATTTGTTATAGTTCAAGGTTTACTCTTAATATTATATTGTTTAATAGCATTTGCAATTAGTGGTTCTTTTAGTAGTACATCTAGTATTATTGATATCGGGGGAATTATGAATACTTTAAGTGCTAGTGGAGTAGTAGATAAGTTATGGATAATTATTCCAATTACTTTAATAATGATTTTATTATCATTTGTTGCTTATTCTTTAGTTGCAGGAATACTTGCATCAATGACAGTTAATATTGAAGATTTTAATCAATTACAAACCCCAATAATGTTAATATCTATGCTAGGTTATTACTTATCAGTTATGGCAGCGATGTTTGATGGCTCTATATTTATTAGAATAATATCTTATGTGCCATTCTTATCAGTATTTATTAGTCCAACACTGTTTATTCTTGGCCAAATAACAGTAGTAGATATGTTAATATCCGTAATTGTTTTAATATTATTTGTATGGATTTTATTAAAATCAGGTCTAAAAGTTTATAAAGTTGGTATACTTAATTATTCAAGTGGTAATGTGTGGAAAAAATTCGCATCAGCCTTTAAAAGAAACGAATAAAAATAATGTAGAAGAGCATCTACATTATTTTTTAAGTGCTTGGTAGGGGAGCTATATTTAAATCAACTCCCATACTTTCAAGTATTCCAGAGTATTTTTCATATAATCTATCTCGTTCAATTGGATGGGTAAAAGTACTTAAAACATTATCAGTCATTTTACTGAATGGTATTACTTGATGACCATCGTGATTGGCGGTTGTGATAGGATTACCATTATATTTGGTAAATATTAATTCTCCACCGAGATTATCAATGGTTATATCTACATCTCCTTCCGGAGTAACAGTTTTAGTAATAT
Source organism: uncultured Bacilli bacterium (assembly GCA_944332705.1). Lineage (GTDB taxonomy): Bacteria > Bacillota_I > Bacilli_A > RF39 > UBA660 > Onthocola_B. The sequence continues at coordinate 23,091 of CALVKM010000010.1, read as the reverse complement.
CTAATGTGGCCATAAACCCAACAAGTTTATTATAATCATCAGTACCATATTGATTAGATATAAAATTACCTAAAGAATACATTACTAGTGTATCATCAATCCAAGTTATTGGTTGTAAAACATGGGGATGTGCTCCGAGAATTATGTCTACACCGAGATCTGCAAGATACTTTGCAATTTCTTGTTGATTACTATTAGGAGTTGATGCATATTCAACACCCCAATGCATAGCAACTATTAAAACATCGACTTTATCACGAACAGCTTCGATATCACTCTTTACTTGTTGTGCATCATAAACATTAACTAAGTAATCTTTGCCACTTGGAACTGGTAAGCCATTAGTTGATGTAGTATATGAAAGCATTGTATAAGTAATATTATTTTTCTCACCAATCATAAAATTATTATGAGCAGTAGCACTATCAGCAATGCCATTAAAAATGATGCCATCTTTATTTTTTAAATAATTATAAAAATTTAGTATGCCATCTTCGCCTTTATCAATTGTATGATTTGTGGCAGTGGAAATCATATTAAATCCTGCTTTAATCATAGCATCACCAAATTCTGATGGAGTAGAAAATCTTGGGTATCCATCAGGAAGACCTCCTGCAAAAGGAGTTTCTTGGTTATAGTAGGCAATATCATATTCAGATACAATATCTCTTACATAATCTAGAGCACCATCAAAATTATATGGCCCAGTATCTCTATCACCGGTAGCATATTCCCAATAGACGGCATTGTGAATTAAAGCATCCCCAGTTGCTAACATATTTATTTTATATACTTCATCTTCTTTGGGTTTTTCTTCTTTCTCTTTTCTATCATTATCATTTGGATTAGCTACTTCTTTGTTGTTAAATAAATTACTAATAGAATCTCTATTTAGGTAAAGACCTGTACCAATACCAATAAATAATAAAAGAATAATACTGATTATGATTTTTTTCTTTAGTTTTCTTTTTCTTCTTCTATTCATTATTATCCTCATTAAGTAATTTATATACTTCATCTTTACTTAAATTGTGTTCTTTTTTAATATAATTAGGTATTAAATGTAAGTGAAAATGTTTAATTACTTGAGCATCACCATAATTAATAACATAAGTTAAAGCATATTTTCCTAGTTTATCCATTAACTTATGAGTCATTTCTTTAGCTTTACTAAACATTTTTACTAATAACTCATCTGGAATTTCGTAAATGTCTTTATAATGCTTTTTGGGAATTATAAGTGTATGTCCATCAGCATCAGGATAGGCATCTAAAATAACCATTAAGTCATTATCTTCGAAAAGTATAAAACTTTCAGCTTCTTTATTTGCGATTTTACAAAATAAACAATCTTTTTCCATAATTCATCACCACTTAAAGTATAGCAAAATTTTGTTAAAAAGAAAACCTTTATGTAGACAATGTTAAAAAAATATGATATATCTTATAATAGTGGTAGTATGAATAAGAAGTTTTTGATTGATCTGCTTTTTATATTGTTTTTGTTTTTGTTATTTTTTGCTAGTATAATTACAAGAGATTTATATAATTTAGATGAAATTTGGAATTTTAATTTTGCTAGGAATGTTGCTAATGGATTAATACCTTATAATGATTTTAATATGGTTCAAACACCATTAATGGCAATATTTAATGGAATTTTGCTAAAAGCATTTGGAATAAATTTAGTAGTATTTAGAGTGATTGCTGCTTTACTTGGTAGCGCTATCATATTTTTAACTTTTAAAATATTAAAAAAATTAAATATCAATAATATTCTATCTTTGATTTCTTCGGCGTTTTTATTTTTGTATATTAAAAACGGTTATTATTTAGATTATAATTATATGAATTTATTTATAACATTAATTATTATTTATTTAGAATTAAATAGTAAAAAGACAATAAAATACAATATATTAGTTGGTTTTTTAGCGTCTCTAACTATATTGTTTAAGCAAAGTACAGGTTTATTTATTTGTGTTATTACATGTAGTTATATATTAATTAATAACTTAAATAAAGATACTTTCAAGTTGTTTTTATACCGTGTTATTGGTGCTATAATACCTATAATTATTTTATTTATATATTTAATGCTTACAAATTCTTTAGCTAGTTTTATAGATTATGCAATACTGGGAATTAAAACATTTACTAACAGTATATCTTATAAAAATATATTAAATATTAATCCTATATTAGGAATATTAGTCCCCTTATTTATATTATATTTTCTGATATCAGGTATAAAAAATAACAACAAAAATAATTTAATTCTTGGAGTATTTTCTTTAGCAAGTTTTATTGTTATTTATCCTATTGCAGATATGATTCATTTTAAAACAGCATCTTTTATAACAATTCTGGGAATAGTTTATTTAATGTTTATTAATATCAAATTAAATAAAAATATAGTATATATAACAAGTACTATAATATTTATTCCGTTGGTTATATTTATAATAACTAGATTTAATTATTATATTAACACCCAAAAATCCGAGTTATTATATTTTTACAATATACCTATAAATAAAGATGTTGAAAAAAATATTTTGTTAGTAGATGAATTTATAAAAAAACAAGAAAAAGATGTATATATTTTAGATGCTGATGCGGCATTATATATGATTCCTCTAAATAGATATAATAAAAATTATGATTTGTTTTTAAAAGGTAATTTAGGTAATACAACTACTTTAAAAGAAATAGAAAAAATTAATAATATGGAAAATGTTATGTTTTTTATTAAATCAGAAGAATATGAATTAAATTGGCAAATGCCTATTGAAGTAATTGATTATGTAAGAAACAATTTTAAAAATGTTGGAACAATATATGTTTTTGATATATACGAAAAATAGCTTTTATGATAAAATGTTTATGGATGTGATTGATGTGTTAAAAGAATTTAAAAAGTTTATTGCTAGGGGTAATGTCCTTGATTTAGCAGTGGGTGTTATTGTTGGTGGAGCTTTTTCATCAATTGTGACAAGTTTAGTTAATAATATTTTTACCCCCATAATTGGTCTTATTTTAGGTGGTATTGATTTTTCTAATTTATCAATAACTTTTCGGGATACCAAAATTATGTATGGAGCTTTTATTCAAAGTGTAATTGATTTTTTAATTGTCGCATTTTGTTTATTTATTGTGGTAAAATTTGTGAATAGAATAACTACTAAAAAGAAAAAGGAAGAAGAAGTAAAAAAGGAAACTAAGAGTGCCGAACTTAAAACTTTAGAAGAAATAAGGGATATACTTAAAAATGATATACAAGACAAGTAATGGAATAGACATTGAAGTAGTAGTTATTCGTAAAAAAAATAAAAATTTATATTTTCGAGTTAAAGAAGATTTAAAACTATATGTTAGTGCTCCGATGTATTTAAGTGCCAAAAGTATTTTAAATTTAATTAAAGAAAATGAAAGTAGTATTTTAAAGATGTATGAGGTAGCTTTAGATAAGTCTAAGGATAATGATAAATTTATGTATTTAGGCAAAAAATATTATATAGAATATAAAGATCAAGATGAAGTGACATTTGATGAAACTTATGTATATGCTAAAAATGCCGAGGCACTGGAAAAGTTTTATGATAGTGAGGTTAGACGAATATTTACAGAAGAAGTAGAAATTGCAAAAAAATGTTTTTCTCATTTGCCGGAGTTTACTTTGAAATTTAGAAAAATGAAAACTAGATGGGGAGTTTGTAATACTGCTAAAAAGACAGTTACTCTAAATACCGAATTATTAAAAAAAGAAATTCCGTTACTCGATTATGTTATAGTTCATGAGTTATGTCATTTTTTTGAAGGCAATCATGGTAAAAATTTCTGGGCTTTAGTAGCACAGGCTTATCCTAACTATAAAGAAGCAAGAAAGAAGTTGAGGTATTAATGACTATTAGTAGTGTTAATAATGAAAAAGTTAAATATTGGGCTAGTTTAAAATTAAAGAAAAATAGAGACAAAGATAAATGCTTTTTAATTGAAGGTGATCATTTAATTAAAGAAGCCAAAGAAAAAGGATTAGTAATAAATACTATTAGCATAAATGAAAATAATGCGGACTTTTTAGTTACTAAAGAAATTATGAAAAAAATAAGTGATCAAAAATCAATTAGTGATAATGCGGCGATTGTAAGATATATTCCTGAGCGAAAAATAAGTGGTAATGTCTTAATTTTAGATGATATACAAGATCCTGGAAATTTGGGTACTCTTATTCGTTCTAGTATTGCTTTTGGCTTTTCAAATATTATAATGAGTGAAGGTAGTGTTGATTTATATAATCCTAAAGTAATTAGAGCAACTGAAGGAATGATTTTTAATATAAATGTAATTAGAACTAATATAATAGAATATATTCCTAAATTAAAAGATGCGGGATATAAAATACTAGTTAGTGATGTTGTAAGTGGTAATGATATAAAAAATGAAAGTTGTAATAATATAGCTTTAGTTTTAGGAAATGAAGGTAGGGGAGTATATGAAAATATAAAAGAGCTTTGTGATGAAGTGATAAATATTAAAATGGATAAAGCTTGTGAATCTTTAAATGTTGGAGTTGCTGGTAGTATTTTGATGTATGAGGTATATAATGGAAGAATTAGTAATAGTAGGTAAGGTAATAAACTTTTTTGGTATTAAGGGAGAACTTAAAGTAAAAAGTGACTTTGATAAAAAGGAAAAAGTATTTAAGATTGGCAATCATATTCTAATTAATAACGAACTTTTAAAAATAACAAGTGTTAGAATACATAAAAATAATTATTTAATTAGAGTAAATGATATTAATGATATAAATCTAGTAACTAAATATATTGGGTATAATGTTTATTTTAGAAAAAGTGATTTAGGACTTACAGATAATGAATACATACTAGAGGAATTAATCGGAGTAGATGTCATGGATAATAGTGAGAATATTGGCAAAGTAATTGAAATATATACTAGTAGTAATATGAATTATATAAAAGTAAAATATAGTAATAAAACTTATTTAATTCCTTTGATAGATGAATATATTGATCACTTTGATAGGGATACAAAAATAATTTATACAAATAATGGTAAAAGTTTATGTTTGTAAAATGAAAATTAAATAGTATAATATATATACAAGAGAGGTGTTATTTGTGAAAATTGATATTTTAACTTTATTTCCTGATTTTTTTAAGGGAATGCTTAATGAATCAATAATTAAAAGAGCAATAGATAAAAAATTAGTGGAAATAAATATAATTAATTTTAGAGATTCATCACCTCTTCCAAATAAACAAGTAGATGATACGCCTTATGGGGGAGGAGCAGGAATGCTTTTAAGATGCGAACCAATATTTATAGCGTTAGATAAAATTAAAACTAAGGATTCTCATGTCATACTTTTATCACCAGAAGGCACTACTTATAAACAAAATGTTGCAAATAGATTAAAAGAATATAAACATTTAATTATTATCTGTGGCCATTATGAAGGTTTTGATGAGAGAATTAAAATACTTGCAGATGAAATCATTAGTATTGGTGATTTTATCCTTACTGGGGGAGAAATTGCTGCGATGGCTATAATGGATAGTGTAGTAAGACTAATACCAGGAGTAATAAATGAGGAATCATTAGTAAATGAATCATTTAATAATAATTTACTTGATTATCCCCAGTATACTAAACCTGCAGAATATCGGGGGTTAAAAGTACCAGATGTCTTGCTTAGTGGCAACCATCAAAAAATTAGAGAATATAGATTGCAAGAACAAATTAAGAAAACAAATAAGTTAAGACCAGATTTAATGGAGGATATAGATGAATAGTTTTATTTTAAAAAATGATGATGAAGAGAAAAAAGTATTACTTTATGAAGAGAAAAAAAGCTATTCTTTTACTCCCAAAAAAGGTTATAAAAGAGTTAAAAAAATAACCGTATTAGATAAAGACATGGTCTGTAGTATTTTAGAAGATAAAGTAGTTAAAAAATATAATTTGCTTATTAAAATAATTTATGATTTAATTACTAGTGATGATACTACTAGTGGTGATGTCCTTGCGGCTTACACCGAACTTGATCGAATTAGAAATATTTTACTTTATAAATATAATGAATATTTAAGAAAAGAATTTATTGATAAATATTTAAAAAAATTATATGTGTTAGAGTTGGAACTTAAAAAAGTTCATGTTATGGAACTTACGGAAGAAATTGCAGAAACGAAGGGAAAAGGAAGATAATTTAATTCTTTTTCTTTTATGATAAATTAGCACTCACACTTGACAAGTGCTAATTTTAGTGTTACAATAAATCATGTAAAAGGAGGGATAATATGTATCCAGAAAATAATGAAGAATTTAAAGATGTTTTAAATAAATATGGACGGGATATAACGGAAAATGTTAAAAATAATAAAGTTGATCCTGTTATTGGTCGTGATGAAGAAATAAGAAATGTTATTAGAATATTATCACGTAAAAGTAAAAATAATCCGGTTTTAATTGGTGAACCCGGGGTAGGTAAAACGGCGATAGTGGAAGGACTTGCCCAAAGAATAGTTAAAGGTGATGTACCAAATAGCTTAAAAAATCATACTATTTGGGAACTTGATTTAGGTGCTTTAGTTGCTGGTGCTAAATATCGTGGTGAATTTGAAGAAAGATTAAAAGCTGTTTTAAAAGAAATAAAAAATAGTGATGGTAATATTATTATGTTTATCGATGAAATTCACATGATTGTTGGGGCTGGAGATACTGGTGCTATGGATGTATCTAATATGTTAAAACCAATGCTTGCTCGTGGTGAAATTCATGTTATTGGGGCAACAACTCTAAATGAATATCGCAAGTATATTGAAAAAGATGGAGCGTTAGAGCGAAGATTTCAAAAGGTTTTGGTAAGTGAACCAAATGTCGAAGATACAATTACCATTCTGCGTGGGTTAAAAGAAAGATTTGAAATATTTCATGGCGTTACTATTAAAGATAGTGCCTTAGTTGCTGCAGCAACATTGTCTGATAGATATATAACTGATAGATACCTACCAGATAAAGCCATCGATTTGGTAGATGAAGCTTGTGCCACAATTAAGATGCAACTTGATTCAGTGCCAGTTGAACTAGATGAGCTTACAAGAAAAATTATGAGTCTTGAAATAGAACGTCAAGCAATAAGACGCGAAAAAGATGAAATTAGTAAAGAAAGACTTAAAAAAATTAATGAAGAATTAGATGATTTAAAAGCTAAAGAACAAGAAATGCGGAATAAATGGGAAGAAGAAAAAGAAGTTAAAGATAACGTTAATAAAAAGAAGGAAGAATTAGAACGTGCTCGTTTTGATTTGCAAACTGCCGAAAATAATTATGACTTAGAGACTAGTGCAAGACTTCGTCATGGCACTATTCCCAAACTTGAATCAGAATTAAAAGCTTTACAAGAAAGTAATCAAAATAATATCTTGTCAGATGTTGTTGATGAAGAAGGTATTGCAGAGATTATTTCTCGTTGGACTCATATTCCTGTTGCTAAATTAGTAAGTAGTGAAAAAGATAAATTGTTACACTTATATGATCGCTTAAAAATGAGAGTTATGGGTCAAGATGAGGCCCTACATTTAGTAAGTGAAGCAATAATTAGAGCTAGAAGTGGCATTAAAGACCCTAATAAACCAATTGGTTCATTCATATTTTTAGGCCCAACTGGAGTAGGTAAAACGGAAGTTGCCAAATCACTTGCCTATGAGTTGTTTGATGATGAAAGACATATGATCAGAATTGATTGTTCTGAATATATGGAAGCTTTTAATGTATCTCGTTTAGTTGGAGCTCCTCCAGGATATGTTGGTTATGATGAAGGGGGAGAATTAACTGAAGCAGTCAGAAGAAATCCATATTCTATAGTTTTATTTGATGAAATTGAAAAAGCTCATAAAGATGTCTTTAATATACTTTTACAAATTCTTGATGATGGTAGACTTACTGATTCTCAAGGTAGAACAGTAGATTTTAAAAATACTATTATTATCATGACAAGTAATTTAGGTAGTGAATATATTTTAGAAAATCAAAGTAATGCTAAGGAACTTGTATTAAATGAACTAAAAAATACATTCCGTCCAGAATTTATCAATCGTATTGATGAGGTAATAGTATTTAAATCTCTAAAGAAAGATACAGTTTATGAAATAGTAGATAAAATTATTAGTGAATTAAATAAGAGACTTGAACAAAATTATTTACATGTTGAAATCACTAACGAAGTTAAAGACAAAATAGTAAGTGATGCTTACGACGAAAGATATGGAGCAAGACCAATCAAGAGATATATTACTAAAAATATTGAAAGCTTAATTGCTCATAAATTAATTGCTGCTAACTTAAATGTTGGTTCAACTATTGTTGTTGATTTAGATAAAAGTTCTAATGAATTTATAATTAATATAAAATAAGTAAAGCTGTCAGAAAAATCTAGACAGCTTTTTTAGTCTACAATTATCTAATTATTGCATATATTTAATTAGGAAGGTGATTTAACATGTCTAGTTTTAAAGAAATAGTAACTAAAGCAGTTATTGGTAAAGCCAAGAAGACAACTACTAATAGTTTTTCTTTAACCCCCGAAGAGGCTCCTAATACGGTGTTAGGTTGTTGGGTAATAAATAATAAATTTAGTGGTACTAAGTCAAATGATGGAAGTGTTATAGTTAATGGTTCATTTGATGTAAATGTTTGGTATTCATATGACGCTGATAAAAAAACAGCAGTAGCTACGCAAAGTTTTAGCTATTCGGATATTTTAAAAGTTCCTCTAAAAGAAGAACATGTTTTGGATGATGCATCAGAAATTATTGTTAGAACGCTTAGACAACCAACAGTTACTAATGTATCAGTAGATAGCGGCGTAGTAAAACTTGATATTGAAAAAGAAATTGGTGTGGAAATTGTTGGAGATACTAAAGTCAAAGTAAGTGTTGAAGAGACTTTCGACGATTATGAAGAAATAGTTGATGATGATGACTTAGAATTAAATGATGATTATTTAGAAGAAGACAAGGAAAACTAAAAAGTGCTCGAGCACTTTTTTTGTTCGTTGAATTGTGCTAAACTTATATTAAGATAGGGAGGCATAAAAGTGGTAATAAAACTAAAACCTTGGCAAGAAGTAATTGGTGGTATTATCTTTATAATAATTGGGGTAGTATCAGTAATTATAGGTAAAGATTTAATGGATGAAAATAATGAAAAGAGTGAAAATTTTATAGAGGTTACTGGTTATGTTGTTGATTATGAATATCAAGATAAATATGATTATGAAAGTCCTGCAGCTGGAGTAGCAGTAAAAACATTTGATTATAACTTTGCAACAATAAAAAATATCACAACAAGTGATATAACTGATAGTAGTATCACCATAACAGTTGATGCCACTGCTGGTGATAATCCAATAAGTAATTACTATTTTAGTATAGATGGTAAAAAATATATTGATAATAGCACCAATAATGTCTATACATTTACTAATCTAGAAGAAGAAACAGAATATAACATAAATGCCTATGTAACAGATACATTAAATTATAATTCTGCAAATTATAATTTAAATACAGCAACAGAAGCAGTTACCGAACTAGCATTAGATATATCACTTGGAAATATTGTAATTAATGAAGGAAGTACTGAAAATACATTATATGTCTCTGGTGGAGGATTAGCAGAACAAATAGAAATAGATAATACATTACCTATAGTTATAACAGGAACTACAGAAGAATATGGAATTGATATATATGGGGGAACTTCTAATATTACTTCTAATATTACTTCTAATATTACTTTAAATAATGTAAATATTAGTGGTGGTAGTATTGATATAGGTTCTTATACAACTATAAATTTATATATAGAAGGCGAAAATACAATAAATTTAAACTATGGTGTAGCAATTTCATTAATTGGAACATCAACGTTGAAAATTGATGGACTTGGGTCGCTCTCGGTTACTGGGGGGACGGGAATAGGTAATTCTGGTGTTCAGGGAATTGGCACAATAATAATTAATTCTGGCACAATAAGTGCAGTAGGTAATATAAATGCAGGTATTGGTGGTGGTGATTTAGCATTAGTTGAAATTAATGGAGGAAATGTTACGGCAATTTCAACTGGTACTGGTGCAGGAATTGGTGGAGGTACTAACAGTTCTGTAACTGGTGAAATCCGCATCAATGGTGGAACTGTATATGCTCAAGGAGGAATGCTTGCTGCAGGCATTGGAGGAGGTGGAATGTATCAAACATATTGTGGTATCCAATCCACAGCCGCAAACATTTATATCTCTGATTCTGCCAATGTAACAGCAATAGCTGGTGGAGTATATAATGACCATGATACACCACCTGAAAACATAGGCTCCGGTGGCTTTAGTTGTTGAAGTCAACAAAAAAAGGTTGACACATATGATTTATTGTGGTAAAGTTATATTAGTTAATTTGAAGGAGGGAAATTATGGCTGTTAAATTAAGATTAAAAAGAATGGGAGCTAAGCAAAAACCATTTTATCGTATTGTAGCTGCTGATGCGCGTTCTCCAAGAGATGGTCGTTTCATTGAAACTGTTGGAACTTATAATCCAGTAGCACAACCTGCAGAAGTTAAAATTGATAAAGAACTTGCATTAAAATGGTTAAATAATGGTGCTCAACCAACTGATACTGTTGCATCACTTTTAAGAAAAGAAGGTATCATGAAAGAATATAAAGATTCTAAAATTAAAAAGGAAAAGTAATTATGAGTATAGTAGAGTATACAGACTTTTTAGTAAAGTCTTTAGTTAGCGAACCAGATTTAGTTAAAGTTGATTTCTTTGATGCTGATGAAGATACAAAAATATTAGAAATAATAGTGCCTGAAGCAGATATGAAATTAGTTATTGGTAAAAATGGTAAAAATGCCCAAGCTATTAGAACTTTAATTCAAGCTTTTGCTTTTGTTCATAAAATGCCAAAAGTAAGAATTAATATCGATGCTTATTAAAATTCTTTGATTTTTCAAAGAATTTTTTCTTTACTTTTTTTTACAAGATTTATAAAAATTATATTGCAATTAAAATTAGTTCGTGTTAACATTAAAATAGAGGAGGAAAAAATGAAAAAATTATTAAAAGGATTAATGGTTTTGGTTGTATTAGTACCTATGATGGTTAGTGCTAAAGAAATTACAGAAGCTAGTGAACCATATTATTTGGATGGTGCTGCTAATACTTTTGTAGCAAATGGGACACCTGTTGTGATTGAAGAGATTGATGGCGTAACTTATGCAATATGGGATGGAGGTAAACAAGCTTTAAATGTCGGCACTGTTGTTGTTGGAGGTTATTATAATCCAGAAGTAGATGAATCTGGTAATGTAATAGATTTAGATTCAACATCAATTACTATGAATAGTGGTAAAGTATTTGCTATTCATGGTGGTAATGCTATTGATGCTAAAGTAGAATCTTATGATAGAATTCATGTTAATACAATTAATATGAGTATTAAAAATGCTGATGTTACTGAAATTTCTGGTGTAAGTATGACATATAAAGGAGTATCTGATACTGTTGTGCCAGCAGAAATGTTTGATAATGCTAAAGAGTTTTATACTGCTGATAAAGTTAATTTTACATTTGATAATTCAACAACTAAAAGAATTTATTTTACATCATCATATACTTATGCTAAAGATGTTTTAGTAAATGTTTTAAATAATTCTGTTGTTGGAGAAACGGGAATTTTAGATGGTAGTGTAGTTGTTGCTTATAACTCTTTATCAGCTGGAACAAATGGCTTTATTGATAATTATGTTGTAAATGTTGAAGACTCTAAAGTAACACAAGTTGATGGTGGTTTAAGAGTTATGATTCAAAATATGGAAGTAAACATTGCGGGAGATTCTGAAATTGATTATATCTTTGCGGGTTCCGCTTATAGAGAGGTTTCTAAATCTGATCAAGCAACTACTTGGAATAAATTAGGAAATATTGCTTATGGTCAAGTAGGAAATATGATTATTAATATAGCTAAGAGTGTTAAATATAATAATATTTATGCTGGATTTCAATTTGCTAGCTTAAATGGTAATAGTGAATACGACAAATTTTATGAAACATTTGATGATCTAGTTGCAGCAGGCTTATCTAATGCTAAAACAGCTTTAGTCACAATAAATATTGCTCAATCACCGATGGAAAGTGAAAATACACTTGAAAGTATGATTAGTGATATTAATTTAGATAATGTTGTAGTTAATTATATAACTGAAGTGAAAGCTCCAATAGTTGATGCAACTGAAGGTGTTGCAGAAGTAGCAATAGGAGTAGTAAATACTGATGATTTAAATATTTTTCTAGATGATAATATTTTAAATAATAATGCAGAAGTTAAGGATGCAATAAATGCTGGAGATACTATTACAACTAATTTAGAAATTACAAAAATAGAAGCTAATGAAGAATTAATTGATAAAGTAAATACTCTTTTAGAAGAAATTACAGGTAATAAATTTGTAGTAGGATATTATAATATTGAAATATTAATTAATAATACTACTTTAAATACTACTCTTGGAAATATTACAGAACTTACAAATCCTCTTACACTTACAGTATTATTACCAGATGAATTACAACAAGTAAGTGAAGGATATACAAGAACTTATTATATGTTAAGAGAACACGATGGTAAAATTGAAGTTTTAGATACAACAGTTGCTAGTGATGGTAAATCATTAACATTTGAAACTGATAAATTTTCAAATTATGCTCTAGTTTATAGTGATGTGTTAATAGATGATGATGAACCAGCTATTGATGAACCAGTTGAAAATCCAAGTACTAATGATAGTGTTGGTGTGTTTATGGCACTTGGAGCTATATCAGTAATGGGACTTGCAGCAGCAACAGTAGTTCTTAAAAAAAGACATAATTAATTAAAGAACCCTTTTGGGTTCTTTTAGTCTATATTTTTGTTTTTTATAAATTCAGTGAGCATTTTAGTAAGTGCTCTTTTTTCTATTCTTGATACATAACTTCTGGATATTTTAAGTTCTTTAGCAATTTCTTTTTGAGTCATTTCTCTTGTGTTATATAAACCATATCTTTTAATAATTATTTCTTTTTCCCTAGGATTTAATAATTTCAAATATTCATTTAAAAGAATTATATTATTTTTAATTTCTAATTTATCAAATAAATCCATCCCTTTATCTTTGATCATATCAATTAAATTAATTTCATTTCCTTCTTTATCAAAACCAATTGAATCATTTAGGCTTATTGTATTACCTCTATTTTTATTACTACGATAATACATTAATATTTCATTTTGAATACACCGTGCCGCATAGGTGGTAATCTTAGTTTTTTTATTGTTTTTATAACTATCAATTCCTTTAATAAGTCCAATAGTTCCAATACTTATTAAATCATCTGTATCTCCCGCCGCATCAAATTTCTTAACTATATGAGCAACTAATCTTAAATTGTGTTCTATAAGTTTATTACGAGCACTCTTATCACCATTAAGCATATTTTCTATAGCTTCGCTTTCTTCTTTTTCACTTAGTGGTTCTGGAAAAACATTATTAGAATAACTACCAGTAAAAAATAGTAAATCTTTTAAAATATTAAACAAATTAAATAACATAAAAACACCTTAGTAAAGTGTATTCGAATCATTTTAATTTATTTACATAATAACGATTTTTTGCTATAATAACTCATTAAAGGAAGTGTTTTTATGCCTAATTTACAAAAAGAATTTTATTTTTATGACACTACCACTTTTACAAGTAGGGACTCTTTAATAAAAAAACTACAAGATAGATTTTATAAAAAAGATATCTCTTGGTTAGTTTTGTATATCGAATCTCTAAGTATTAATAACAATCATTTATATTTATTTGAAAGAATTACAGATATTTTTAAAAATTATAATTTAATACCCACTTATAGGCATTTATATAAAATACTAAAGAACTCTCCTAAATTTGAGGAAATAGTTGCGCAAAGTTATGGTATTTATCAAAAAAATCCGGAGATTTTTGACAATGTTCAAATATTAATTTTCGAAAATTATAAAAAAATGCAAAACAAATATATAAATTATGGGGATACTACATTAATTTATGAATATTTTGTTAAAATGCATGAAGATAATTATTTATTTTATCGTGATAAAATCTTTAAATATTTTTATCCATTATTACTTAATATTGCTGCTCGGAAATCAAATATGGCTAATTTTGATGAATTAGTGCAAGTTGGAAGTATTGCGCTGCTTAAAGCAATTGATAATTTTGATATTGACAAGAAAGATTATATGTATAACTTTTTTAATAAATCTATAAATATGTATTTCAATAGATATTTAAGTAAAGAAGAAAATAATCCATCCCTAAATAATTTATCATTAACTATTGATACTTTTGAAGATGATATAATTGATTCTTGTTTAAGTATAGATATGAAAAAATTACTTAATACCTTGTCAGTTGAAGATGCTAAATTTATTAAAATGTATTTTGGTATTGGAGATGCCGCCAAAAGCATGAATGATTTAGCTAAAATATATAATATTAGTAAAACCAGCGTTTATAATCGTTATCAAAAAATAATTAAAAAATTAAGACAAAGTGAAGGAAAAAAATATGTTATTGATTACTATGAAGATGATGCTCATATAGTTAATGAATTTTTAGATAATATAGATACTATAAAAGCTTTCTTTAATTATTTAAATAATACAGAAAGAGAAATAATCACTATTGCTTTTGGCAAGAATTTTAATTCTATAAATCATCGTTTTATAAAAGCTAAAAAGATAGAAATATTAAAAATATTTAAAAAAATCAATCGGCTTGCTCATTTACCTCATAACACTAGCAGGCTTTATGATGTTTTGTGGTTAGATGATGCAAAGTATATAAAAGTATTAGAATTAATTCAAAATAATTATTTATTATATAGTATTTTTAGTAAAGTTTTTAAGAAGAAATTAAATGGTTATGAAAATACTTTAGATTTAACTCCAGATGAAATGATTGCTTATAGGGAACTTGTAATTAGTATAAATACTGATGTAGATAGTTTTATTAGTTTGTATGAAGTAGTATCCTTGCCAAAGTATGAAGTGGTTCCCACTAATTTAGTTAATATGCATTATAAAATAGCTGTTAATTTACTTCCAGAGGAATACCGCAGGGTAGTTATGCTTAGATTAGGTTTATATAATGGCTTTATTTATCCTTATTATGCAATTAGTGAAATGTTAAACATTGATTTAAAAGTAGTAATCCAGTTATTTAATGAAGGAATGGTAATATACCAAAGTATCTTGGAAGATTACAATCATAAATATGGAACAAAATTAGAAAGGAGAATTTAAATGGTTGATAAATTATTTGAAAAATTTAAATTTTTTAATAATGATATAAAATTTTATCAAAATATTGCGGATAAATTTAGTGATTTTGATTCCGCTTTTGGATATATTGTTGATTTAATTAATAAAGATATTAAAAGTGGTAATATTAACTTTTTTATTAAGGGAATTAATTCATCTAATATTTTAAATAAACTTGCAGAGTTACTTACCTTACTTAGAGATTTAAATATTGAATTAGATATAAATGATATTGCTAATTTAATCAAAAAATCTCCGGAATTAGATTTAATGTTAAATAAATTATTTAAAACTCTAGAATATGTTTCAGAAGATGATATAAACAAAATAACTAATAATGAATATGTAAAAGATTTCTTAATTACCTATGCAATTATTAAAGATATATATGATATTGATTTAAGTATGGATGAATGTGCTATAAAATCAGATGTAACTAGTGATCATGTTCGTGATTATATTCATCAAATTATGCAAATACCTATGATGTCTTATGAACAAATTATTGAAAACTATCGTAGGCAAGAAGAATTAAAAAAACAAATTGCTTTAGGAAGAGATATTTTAAAAAATACTGAAAAACTTAATTATTTAAGAAATTTAGTAGTTAATGCCAATTTAAGATTAGTTGTAAGTATTGCTAAGAGATTTAGATATCGGGGATTAGAATTTATGGATTTAATTAATGAAGGTAATATTGGATTGATGAAGGCTGCGGAAAAATATAATTATAAATCAGAAAATCAATTTGGTACCTATGCCACTTGGTGGATTAGACAAGCTATAGGTTTGTCTTTAAGTAAAACTGGCAATACTATTGTTCTTCCAAGAGATGTTTCAGGAAAAATCGCAAATATAAATCGTATTAAAAGAAAACTTGCTCTTGAATTAAATAAAGAACCAACAAATGCTGATATTGCCATCTATTTGGATGTTGATGAAAAAGAAATAAATGAGTTTTTAGATTATGCTCAAGTGGTAACTTCTCTAGATGTAAAAGTTGGTGAAGATGAATCAGCTACTTTGGGAGAATTCCTAGAATCTAATATTAATTTGGAAGAAGATTTTATAAATGGTGTGACCCAAAATGTTTTAAATGATGAATTAAGAGCCCTAGGTTCTGATTTAGAATTTATTATTAGAGCGCGTTTTGGTATTAATGATCCTAAAAATCCTAAAAAGGAATTTGAACGAAAACACACTTTAGATGAAGTTGCTCAAATGTTTAATGTAACTAGAGAGCGAATTAGACAAAAAGAAGCTAAAGCTCTAAGAAAATTAAGGTTAAATCCTAATTTAAGAAATGTTGCTAATATTAGTAGTGAAGTTACTAGTTTTTGGGATTTTTTCCCAGGAGTAAATAAAGAAAAGATATTTAAAAATATTAAAAGATTATCTTATGATTATAAGTTTGCTTTATTTCAAATGTTTGGTTATGATTTAGATAGCTATAATGTTGTTAAAAAAGGGACAAGGAAACAAGGTGAAAAAGCTATTAAGTTACTGCAAAAGATGTTAGAAAGTCCGAGAAATAAATCTGTTTATACTTTACAAGAAAAATTAAAAGGTTCCAGTAAAGATATTGAACTGCTCGCACAAGATTTGCAAAATGATTCAGAAAAGGCCATATTATTTCAAGTTTTTGGGGCAGATTTAAGTAAAATAATTGATGAAGATGAATTAGATATTGATGTTAAAAATAAATTAAATGTTTTATATGAATCACTTAAAATTAATACTAAAATACTTGCTCCATCTTCATATTTAAAAGAAATATTAAAGGCTACTGATACAGAAATAGAGTACTTAAATAAAAATGAAGATACAACAACTAAAAAATATCAATTATTAAGTAAGATATATGGTTTGAATTATAATGAAATTCATTATTATGAATTTAAGGATAGAGAAGAATATCATAGTTACTATATTTATATTAATTATTTAAAAAAACAATTAAATAATTACCAAATTAAACATAAAAGCATCGATTATATTCATCTAGTTGATAGACCACTTACAGATATTTTAAATGTAAGTAGGGAAGAAATTACTAATTTAATAAATATAATTAATATCAGAACTAAACAATATATTTGCCTAAGTAAAATATTTGGTACTGACTTACTTAAGGAAGATGTACATTATTTAATTAAAGATTATCCTGAATTATCTTTATATTATAATTCTTTATTTCATTTTAGAAATCTAATATTAAGTTATAGAGATAATATTAGTTTACTTGATGAATGCATTAGTAGTCTGCCAAAACAATATAGATTAATTATCTCTTTATATTTAGGTGCTTTAGATAATATTAGATATGATTGTGAGAATATTGCTATGATGCTTGGACAAGATGAAGAAGAGGTAAATAATAAACTAAAGATGAGTATTTATTTAATTGAAGTAATACTCGAAAAAGTTAAAGATAAGTCTAAGGAAAAAGTAAAAGTTTTAAATCTTATTAGAGGAGAATAGTTATGTTAGAAAAATTAAGTAGGGAATTTAGTTTTTATAATAGTGATATTAATTATTATAAAAAAATAATAAATAGTAATAGCAATTTAAAAGAATGTATTAAAATAATAATTAAAGATATTAAAAGAAATCTAAAACAAGGTAATGGTAGTTTTATTAGATTAGATAATTTAGAAGAAATATTAAGTGTATTTGAGAAATATAACATAGTTATTGATATAGATATAATGTCTAATTTAGTGAAAAATCCAAACTTTTTAAATAATTTATTTAAAGAAAAAAAGAGAATTACAGATAAAGATATAGATAGTGTTAGTACTAATGAATTAGTTAGAGATTTTTTAACAACTTATGCTCTTTCTTTGGGTAAATATCAAGAAGAAATAGATGAAAATATTTATATATCAACAGATGAAATTAGAGATTACCTAAGAGAAATAGGTAAAATACCAATGTTACAACACGAGGAAATATTATATTTATATCAAAATATTAATGAATCTAATAAAGATGATACATATAAAAAAGTAGTTGAGGCAAATCTTCGGTTGGTTGTAAGTGTTGCCAAAAAATATCAAGGTCGAGGTTTATCTTTCTTTGATTTAATTCAAGAAGGTAATATCGGTTTGATGAAGGCTGCAAAGAAGTATGATTATAATAAAGGATTTCATTTTTCAACCTATGCCAGTTATTGGATTAGACAAGGGATAACTAGAGCTATTGCTGATCAAGGTAGAACAATAAGAATTCCTGTTCATGCTCATGAAAGATTAGCAAAAATGGTTGCTATTAAAAATAAATTATTGGCTAATCTGGGTAGAATTCCCACTCCCGAAGAACTTGCAGATGCTATGAATACCGATGTTAGTGAAATAAAGAAAGTAGATGAGTTTGCTCAAGTATCTATTAATTTAGAGGATTTAGTATCTAATGATGAAGGAGATGAAGTAACTAAAGGAGATTATATCGCTGATGAAGATGTAAATATTGAAGAGGATGTAACTACTTCTTGGATGATTGATTATTTAAGTAAAACATTACATAATCTAGATAGTAGAAGTGAACATGTTTTAAGAATGCGTTTTGGTATTCAAGATAAAGAAAATCCGAATCCCTTATATGAAACCACTCATACTTTAGAAGAGGTAGGTAAACTTTATAATGTAACTAGAGAAAGAATTAGACAAATAGAGTCTAAAGCTTTAAGAAAACTTAGTGCTAATAAAGGATTACAAGAATATTATTTCAATTCATCTAAACCAACTAAACATTTTTATGATAATTTTGAAAATGTTGATATTTCAGGAATAAATAAAATAATAAACAAATTAACAATAGATGAACAAAGAGCAATATATAGCACATTTGGTAATAATTTATATGAATTAAATAATGTTGATAGTTATATATATAATTTAGCAAATAAAGCTATTTTTAAGATAAAAGATTTATTAAAAACATCTGCTAAAAGTAATAATGAAAAAAATAATAAACAAACTTTACAAAGTATTCTTAATGCTAGTCTTGAAGAAATGGATATTTTAATTAGATTCATGAATAAAAATAATAAATTATATCAAACAATAATTAAAATATTTGGACCTAATTTAGATAAAGAAGTTTTTATAAAATCAGTAGATGTTGAACTGATTAATATACTGCGAAATGAATTAGCAGAATATAGAAAATATCTAAATAAAACTTTAGAAGAAACATTAGGACTAAGTGTTATAACAATAGAAAAATTAAAGTCTAAAATAGGTAGTGATTTTTATCAAAAGTTAACTGCTTTTTATGGTAGTAATTTAGATGAAGTATTAAACTTTCATTTTAATACTAAAAAAGATTTTATTTATTTTACTAAAATAATTACTTATTTGAAAGAACTTAGTAAAACTATAGTAGAAACACCATTTAGTGATCCAATATTTAAAGAATTAATTACTTATTTACCAGAAGAATATAGGTTAATGACTTCTCTTAGATTGGGTATTTATGATGGATCTATTTATTCTATTAAAGATATTGCAAGTATTTTTAATATTAGTGAAGATGAAGTAAGAAAAAAAGTAGATAAGGGCACTAATTTGTTTAGAGATTTAGTAAAAGAACAAGAAAAAAACAAAAATTTAAGAAGAACTAAATAATGTGTGATATAATTAATATGGTGAAGATATTATGCAAAAAAAATTAATACTTGTTGATGGTAATAACTTAATGTTTAGAAGCTACTATGCGACCGCTTATAGTGGGAGAATGATGAAAAATTCTAAAGGTCTTCCTACTAATGCTTTATTTGGATTTGCATCAATGATTAACAAAATCATAGCAGAAGAAAATCCAACATATATGGCAGTAGCTTTTGATATTGGTCTAAATTTTCGTAAAAGCAAATATGATTTTTATAAAGAAGGAAGAACTAAAACTCCAGATGAATTAAATGAACAAATGCCAATAGCTAGAGATATGCTAGATGCTATGGGTATAAAACACTTTGAACTAGCTCCGTATGAAGCGGATGATATCATTGGTACAATTGCTAAAATGACTGAGATAGATCCTGATTTTGCCTCAGTTATAGTTTCTAGTGATAAAGATTTATTACAACTTATTAGTCATGAAACAGAAGTAAAACTATTAAAACAAACTGGTTTTATTCGTTATAATTATGAAACATTTAAGGAAGATTATAAAATTGAACCAATTAGAATAATTGATTTAAAAGCTTTAATGGGAGATTCATCAGATAATATCCCTGGAGTTCCAGGTGTTGGTGAAAAAACAGCATTAAAACTATTACAAGAATATGGATCTTTAGACAATTTATATGCTAATTTAGATAAAATAACTGGTAAAGTAAAAGAAAAGCTAGAGATGGGTAAAGAAAGTGCTTATATGAGTAGGGATATTGCTACAATTTACAGGGATGTTCCTCTAGATATTACTTTAGAAGATTTAAAACTAGATTTATCAGATGATACTAAAATTAAAGAAATGTATCAAGAACTAGAATTTTTCTCTTTACTTAAAAGTGATATTAAACCCAAAAATGCTGATGAGTTAAGTTATAAAGTAATTGAAAGCTTGGAAGACTTAAAACTATCAGATGATATTGCTATTTACCTAGAACTTGATAATGCTAATTATCATATAGCAAATATTATTGGTATGAGTATTACTGATAAAGATAATAATTATTTTATTAAAAAAGAACTAGTTAAAGATGCTCTAGAACTTATCAAAAATAAAAACATTACAACTTATGATTTAAAGAAAGTAATAGGTAATACTAAAATCAAAATTAATGGCACATTTGATGTATCTATTGCGGCATACATTCTTGGCCTTAATTCAAAAGATGATGTTGCCTATCTTGCTAATCAATTTGATAGAAACATTATGTTTTATGATGCTTTAAAGAAAAATAATTTTGAAGCAAAAGAAGAAATAGTTAAAAAATCAAAATTCTTATATGATATTAAAGATGAATTTATTAAAAGAATGACTGATGAAGGATCTTACAAACTATTTGCAGATATTGAAATGCCTTTAGTTCCAGTGCTTGCTGATATGGAAACAACAGGTATTAAAGTAGATAAACAAGTACTTGATGAAATGAAAAAGGAAATTGATGTTAAAATAGAACTTTTAGAAGATTCTATTTATAACCTAGCAGGAAGAAAATTCAATATCAGTAGTCCAAAACAACTTGGAGAAGTATTGTTTGTCGATTTGGACCTTCCAAGTGGTAAGAAAAACAAAACCGGATTTAGTACTGATGTAAAAGTCCTAGAAAAACTAGCGGCTAATTATCCAATTGCTGAGAAAATTCTAGAATATAGAGCCCTAACTAAACTTAATAGTACTTATATTGAAGGTTTAGAAAACTATATTTTAGAAGATGGTAAAATTCATACTATTTATAAACAAACTCTAACTAGAACAGGTCGTCTTTCATCAACTGAACCAAATCTTCAAAATATTCCGGTTAGAGAAGAAATGGGAAGAAAAATCAGAAAAGCCTTTGTGCCCGTTAATGATGTACTACTTAGTGCTGATTATTCCCAAATTGAACTTAGAATTCTTGCTCATATTTCTAAATGTCCAGGATTAATCGATGCATTCAAAAATGATTTTGATATTCATACTAAAGTAGCTAGTGATATATATGGTATTCCAACAAGTGGAGTAACTAAGACTATGCGAAGAACTGCTAAAGCGGTTATATTTGGTATTGTTTATGGTATCAGTGGCTTTGGTCTTGGGGAAAACCTACATATTTCTAAAAAAGAGGCCGATGAATTTATCAAAAAATATTTTGAACTTTATCCTGAAGTAAAAAAATATACAGAAGATGTAGTTAAATATGCTCATGAACACGGGTTTGTTACAACGCTTTTTGGCCGCAAGAGAATAATTGATGAAATTAAAAATCCTAATTACATCATCAAGAGTACTGGGGAAAGAATGGCCATGAATACCCCAATTCAAGGAACTAGTGCTGATATCATGAAAATGGCCATGATTAATGTTTATAATAGATTTAAAAAAGATGGTATAACTAGTAAAATATTATTACAAGTTCATGATGAAATAATTGTTGATGTTAAAGGCGAAGAACTAGAAAAGGTAAAGAGAATAATTAAAGAAGAAATGGAAAATGTCTACAAGTTAGATGTTCCTCTAAAGGTAGAAATAGATACCGGTATAAACTGGTATGAAGCAAAGTAGGTGAGTTTATGCCAGAAATAGCAGAAGTTGAAACAGTTAGAAATACTTTAAAAAACATGATTTTAAATAAAGAGATTAAAAGTGTAAATGTCTTATATCCTAAAATGATTGATAGTAATCTAGAAGAATTTAAAAGTATTTTGCCCGGCAAGAAGTTTATAGATATTAAGAGAAATGGCAAATGGCTAATATTTGATCTAGGGGATTATTATTTACTTAGTCACCTTAGAATGGAAGGAAAGTACTTTGTTAAGAGTCTCGGTGAAGAGATTAATAAACATGAACATGTAATTATTACATTTACAGATAACACTGATTTAAGATATCATGACACTCGTAAGTTTGGCAGAATGAAACTAATAAAAAAAGAGAAATTAGATAGTACTCCAGAGATAAAAAAACAAGGTATTGAACCAATAAGTGATAAACTTACAAAAGAATATTTATAT
>CALVKM010000009.1 GCA_944332705.1 uncultured Bacilli bacterium | reverse complement strand
GATTATTTTAAAAAATTAAAATAATCTATAGTTGGTTTGTCGTGACTTTGTCACTTTTGTTTGACAAACCTACATATAGATATTATATGTATTTATTTTGTTCTTGTTTTAAAGTTTAATTTAGGGTATAATTTTATTATAGAGGGATGTTATGAAAAATGGATTTGTCTTTATTGAAACAATTATTACAGTAGTAATTTTATGCGCATCATTAATTTATTTATATTCTTCTTATAATAGTATGATTAATAATGAAGAAACTAGGGTGTATTATGATGATGTTGCTTATATTTATAGAACAAGTTATTTTCGAGATTATTTACTAAATAATTCTAATATTGAGATTGTTAAGTCAATAGCTTTAGCAAATAGCTATGCTACTAATATTGGTCCAATGTATAGTGGTCTTTTTGACGATGAAGAAAGTAGAGCCGATTTTGAAAGCTTATGGACTAATTTCAATGTTTATCAAATGTTGCTTGTGTCTAGTGATTTAATTAGTGAGTGTGATGGTCGAGAAAGTAGTGGAATATGTTATGATGCTTATAATAACATGTCTTATAATTTACGTAATTATGTTATTTCGTTGAATGATACTTCCCAAGATTATTATTTGATTGTTGAATATTCCGAAAAAATAAATGATGATATTACTAATAGTAATGTTGGTAAAATTACATCTTGTACCCAAGGAACGGATATTAGATGTCATTCTTACTATGCATCACTAGCAATATAAGAGGGGGATTTATGAAAAAAGGTTTTTTGTCGACATCAATGGTTTATTCGTTTTTTTTGGTGTTTTTAATGGTACTTATATTTATTGTGGCTAATTTAATTAATAACAGAACTTTAGTTGGAAGAATTAATTCGGATATTAAAAGTGACATTTATAATAGTAGTTTTTCTGGCTATTTAATAAATAATGATATTGAACATTTAGTTTATTTTAATAACGATGAATTGAATGATAATTCATATCGCTTTGTAGGAAATGCTACCAATAATTATGTCTGTTTTGGGACAAATGCAACACCATGCCCAGAGGATAATATATATCGAGTAATTGGAGTAATTGATGGTAAAGTTAAATTAATAAAAAACAGTCCAATTTCTCATATAATTGATGATACAACAAGTTTGTATTCGGCGACAAGTTTGGCAAGTTATCTAAATACATCAAATGGCTCTAATTATTATGATACTATTTTATTTTATATGGATTTGATAGCTACTACAAATTATTTTGTTGGAGGAATAAGTAATCTTGAAAGTGATAAATTACAAGTATATAATGCAGAAATGTCATCTTCGAGTCTTTTAAGACAAATAGGTCTTATGTATATAAGTGATTATTTATATGCAGAAAATTCTGGAGAAAATTGGTTAGATGTTATTGCTGATACTTGGTTTATTACTCAACAAAATAGTAATACTATTGATGAAGAAACAAACTTTCCTATAAATAATTATTATTATTTAGATTCTTCTGGAAATATAAATGTGGGTAGTATTAATTTAACTAAAAATATAAGACCAGTTTTTTATCTAAAAAACAGTGTCAAATTATTAAGTGGTGATGGTACTATAGATAACCCTTATTATGTCGGAGGTAATAATGTTTAATAAAAAAGGAACTACTTTAATGGAAGTAATTATTAGTATAGCTTTAATATCAATTGTATTAGGGTTTATGATTAAATTGTTGGTAGATTTAAATAATATGGAATCTAATAATGAATATGCTAAAGGCAATCAAATTAATCGAGCTGAAATAACGAGAACAATATTAGATGATATTAGAGCCAAAGAAATAACTAGAGTTACTGATATTGGTTCAAACGAAAATGAATTGGTTATTAATTTTCAATTTGATGATAGTTCGTATTCAACCATTAGATGTAATAGTAGTGAAATAACTTATATACCTACTTCGGGAGAGGCTGATATTAGAAAATGGACTTTAAATGAAGGGGAAATATATGTACCTAGTGCTAATGTATATTATAATAGAAGAGTTGATGAAGAAGGCAATTTCCGTATTTATACTTTAACTATAGATATAGAAATTCATACTCCTAATGATATAAATAATGTAACAGAAAAAAATGCTGATGAATTAATTTCTTATAACAATACTTTAGATGATATCATAATTAATTACGTTGGAACTTTGGAAATAGATATAAATAATGTTACATGTTTCGGCTATGCATGCAATAATGAATTTGCTAATGGTCCTTTAATTTCTGATGTGGCGGTTAGTAGTAATATAAATAGTATTACTTTAGCAGTAACTGCTAGTCCTGGAGATAATCCAATTTCTACATACTATTATTCTATTAATAATGGTCAATATATTAGTTCAAATAATAATACTTATATATTTAATGATTTAGCAACATCTACAGAATATAATTTTAGAGTATATGCTGTAGATACTATGGGATATATGTCAAACGTTTACGAATTAACAGCTTCAACTAGCGATTATGTTAATCCAACGGTAAATAGTGTAACTGTTACTGATAAAACTGCAAGTAGTATTTCAGTAAGTGTCAATGCTAGCGGAGGTACAAATAGTGTAGATGAGTATTATTATTCTATAAATAATGGTTCATATGTGAGTAGTAGAAATAATACTTATACTTTTAGTGGTCTTAATAAAAATACAAGTTATCAAATAAATGTCTATGTTGAAGATACAAATAATATAGCATCAAACAATTATGAAATGACTGATCAAACCGATGATATCACCAATTTATGTAATCCGGGGACTAATTTGGCTAGTTGTATTATAAGTTTGTATTCAAGTGATGGTGTAAATGCATTATATCGTCATGATGGCACTGGTACATATGGCTCAATGGAAGCAGGGGATAACTCATATCGGTATACTGGTGAAAATCCTAATAATTATGTTTGTTTTGGTTCTAATTCTACTAATTGCCCGAGTGATAATCTGTATCAAATAATTGGTGTATTTGGTAATCAAGTTAAGTTATTAAAAAGGTATTTTTATAAAGATAATTTATCATGGAGTTGTACTAATGTGAATGATTTAACTCCTTGTGGAGCAGTAGGAAATGCTAATTCTAATGATTGGAGTATCAGTCAATTAAATAGCTTATTAAATAACCTATATTTAGATGAATTGGGCAGTACTTGGGAAAATAAAATAGCAACTACTACTTGGTATGTTGGTGGTGGAGCTATCGATAATATAAGAGATGTTAATGCTAGAACCACCTATAGATATGAAGTGGGACAAAATAGAATAAATAAAACCTATAAGGCAAAGGTAGCTTTAATGTATGTAAGTGATTTTTCCTATGCGGCTGAAGCTAGGTGTTGGTCATATCCTCCGACTGATTATAATACAGCAAATCAAAATTGTGATAATTGGATGAAAGGTGGATTAACTGAAAAAGAATGGACACTTTCACCAATTACTGATAATAAAGGTGCTTATTCAATTACCCATTCAGCAAATGGTTTAAGTGCCAATATAAATGTGGGAAGTACTTTAACTTATAGTGGATTATTTGCCAGACCATCATTTTATTTAAATTCTAGTGTAACTTATACTAGTGGAATGGGAACAATGGATGATCCAATAAGAATTAACTAAAATATGAGCGTTAATATAACTGCAATTATTGTTTGGTAAATTCTTCCTTTAAGAAAATATTTATATTCTAAATCAGTTTCCTCTAATATACATTTAACTTGGGTATGAATTGAGAGCCCACTAAAAGATATAAAAATTATAGCAATGATTTCTTTAAAAGGACTATTATTGTTAATTAGCATATTTAAGCCTTGAGTCATTTCTAGGATACCTCTTAAATAAATATTTAGATGCAATATATTACTAATAACTAAATAAAAACAAATAGTACCTAGAACCATGGTTGTTGTACTCATGGCTTTTTTTATGGAATCTGTTAGATTGATTTTACTTTTGTTACTAAATTTTGAATTTTTATCTAATTTTTTATGATAGATAAAATAAATGATTATATTACTTAAATAGTGTATTAACATTAATTTAATACTTATAAATTTAGATTCAAAGATTGAATTTAGTATGGAATATAAAAATAAAGGATTGGCAAAATAGGTAAATAAAAGAGTTATATGAGCATTGTCTTTAGAAATTTTTTTGTTTTTGTATAAATTAGTTATAATATATGCACTAGATGGTGTTCCACTAAGTAAAGACATAATAAAAACATAAATACTAGTATTTTTAAACATACTAGCAAAATCAGCACTAATTAAGATATCATTAATGATAATCATAATGAATAGATAAGGAAACACTTTATAAAGCCAAAGTTCTACAGCTAAAACAGTACTATCTAAAACAGTAGTATAATTATTAAAAATTAAAAAAATAAGTATAAGAATTGTCAAGTAAAGCAATTTTCTTTTCATATATGCATCCTTTTTTGCTATAATTAATTAGGTGATACATTTTGTTTAATAAAATATATGAAAAAATTAAGAATTTTATAATCGATAATTATAAATTTTTAATAGGATGGTTAATTATTATTGTGTTGTTTTTTTATGAACTTCCTTATGTTATATATACTCCCGGAGGAATTGTTAATTTGGAAGATCGTATAGTGGTTGATGGTAAAGAAGATATTACTGATGGGTCGTTAAATATGAGTTATGTTTCTTTAGTTAAAGGCACAATTCCTATGTTGCTTTTATCATACATTATTCCTAATTGGGATATTTTACCTAGTGAAGAGATTACTAGAGAAGATGAATCAGTAGATGAACTATTAGAATTAGAAAGATTATATATGACCTCATCGATTAATAATGCTACCATTCTGGCATTTAGAAAAGCTAATAAAGAAATAAATATCACAAGAGAAGTAAATAATATTGTCTATATCGCTGATGAAGCTGAAACTGATTTAAAAATATATGATGAATTATTAAGTGTTGATGGAAAAAGTTTTACTACAATTGATGAATTAAAAGAATATATTAATACTTTAAATGTTGGGGATAGTGTTAGTATACTTGTAAATCGTGATGAAAAAGAATTAGAGTGTAGTGCTAGAGTTTATGAAACAACTGATGGTTTAAAGGTTGGAATTTCCTTTTTAACTACCTATGAATATGAAACAACTCCTGAGATTGAAGTGTCTACTAAAGCTAGTGAATCTGGTTCTAGCGGTGGTTTAATGTTAAGTTTAGCTATTTATAATGCTATTAGTGATGAAGATATAACTAAAGGAAGAACTGTTGTGGGTACTGGCACAATTGATATCCTAGGCAATGTCGGAGAAATTGATGGCGTTAAATATAAGTTGCTTGGAGCTAATAATAATGATGCTGAAATATTTTTATGCCCAATGGAAAACTATGAAGAAGCTTTAGAAGTAAAAGAAGAGTTTAATCTAAATATTGATATTCATGGTGTTGCCACTTTTGATGAAGCATTAGAATATTTGCTCAAATAATTAAACTTTTTCTTGACAAGTCAAGTAAAATATGTTCTAAATTCAAAAAACACTTAAGCTAAAATAGGTTATAAAATAATGTAAAACAATGTAAATGATTGTAAATATTTACATTGTTTTTTATGCTCATTTTTCTATGTATTTTAGGCAAAAAATACATATTATAAAAAATTTTTGCAAAAAATTGCTTTCCGAAAAAAGTAATTACTCAAAAAAAATTGTAATTATATTATGAAGGGAGGAAAAATATGCAAAAGTTTTTTATATTATATTTAAGCTTGTTAATTTGATATTTTTATCATATTTTAATAATTAAAAAAATAAAGAAGGAGGTTTATGAAAATATTAGAAAATAAAAATATCATAATAGGGATAATTTCTCTACTCGTATTAATAATTGTCCTTTTATGTGGCATTAGTTTATATCTTTATAACCGTGAACCAAATTGTGATATGGCACCATTAACTTTAATTGATTCAAATAATGAAGTAGAAGAAGTTAAAGAAGAAGAAAAGATAACTATTCATGTTGAAATCAAAGGGGCTGTGAAAAATCCTGGAGTTTATGAAGCTAGTACTGATGAAATCATTAATGATATTGTAGCTAAAGCTGGTGGTCTAAATAGTGATGCTTATACCGACAATATCAATTTAAGTAAAAAGGTGAGCGATGAGTTAGTAATCTATGTTTATACTAAAGAAGAGATGAAGAAAAATAATTCAAATAAAAATGTAGTAAGTAATTCCGTGGGAAACGCTAATAGCTATAATATTGAAACGTATACCGAAGGTAAAGTTAGCATTATAAGTAGTAATGATAATAATGTAACACAAGATAATACTAGTACACTTATAAATATTAATACTGCTGATGCAACAAAATTAGAAGAATTACCTGGTATTGGGGCAACAAAAGCTAATAGTATAATTGCTTATCGCGAAGAAGTTGGTGGTTTTAAATCTATTGAGGATTTAAAAAATGTCAGTGGTATTGGTGATGCAACGTTTGAAAAACTTAAAGATTATATTACGGTGTAATATAATCTTTCTTATCATGTTTATATTTTTAGTTATTTATGTTTTTATTGCTACTATTGTAATTCAATATGAATCTATTTATAAAGGTGATGAGACAAGTATTACTGGTAAAATCATAAGTTATAGTATTAATGGTAATAAACTTAAAATTAACATTAAAGATAAAGAAGAAGTAATTGCCACTTATTATATAGATACCGAAGAAGAACTAGCATATTTAAAAGAAAACATTGGCATTGGTAAAACTATAACTGTAAATGGAACACTTAATGAACCAATAAATAATACTATACCTAATACCTTTAATTATAAAAAATATTTATATAACAATAAAATATATTATTTATTTGATGTTCATTCTTATAGTATAAAAAATGATAATAATCTACTTGAAAAGGCTAAAGATTATTTGATTAAAAGAGCATATAATAGTAAAAATAGTGAATATTTATTAGTTTTAGTTTTAGGTGATAAAGCACTAATTAGTAGCGATGAATATAATACTTATCAAAATAATGGTACATCACATCTTCTTGCTGTATCAGGTTCACATATTACAGTTATTCTTTTAGTGCTATCATTTTTCTTGAAAAAATTAAAAGAAGTACCAAAACTCATTATTATATCCTTAATTTTGCTATTTTTTGCTTTTGTTACTAATAACGCTTCAGCAGTAAATAGAGCTATTTATTTCTTTATTATTAATCGTATTAATAAATTAGGAAATTTAAAATTATCTAATATTCAGGTTTTATTTATTACAGCTTTTATTTTATTGTTATTAGATCCTTTTACCATTTATGATTTAGGTTTTATCTATTCATTTTGTATATCTTTGGGAATAATGTATTATAGTAATAAATTAAATGGAAATCTACTTATTGCTACTCTAAAGGTTAGTATAATTGCATTTTTATTTAGTTTGCCAATAAGTAGTTATATTAATTACGAAGTTAATCTTTCATCAATTTTGATTAATTTAATATTTGTTCCTTGGATATCTTATATTGTATTTCCTATTTCTATAATTACTTTTATATTTCCAATATTTAATCCAATATTAAGTGTTTTATTATCAATTACTAATGTTTTAAATAATATTGGTGAGTTTATTTCTATATTTATAAATATTCCTAAAATGCCTTTCTTTGTAGCAATAATTTTATTTATATTATTACTTCTTGCGAAAAACAACAAAAAGTATTTATATGTGATTTTAATTATTTTAGGATTTATAAAATTATTACCATTAATAAATAGTAGTTATGAAGTGTATTTTCTAGATATTAATCAAGGCGATAGTGTTATTATCATTACTCCCTATAGAAGAGATGTAATAATGATTGATACTGGTGGTAAAATTACTTATGAAGTAGAAGATTGGAAAAAAGGAAATAAAACCTATAATTTAAGTGATAATACTATTAAGTTTCTAAAAAGTAAAGGTATTACAAAAATAGATTATTTAATAACTACTCACGGAGATTATGATCATATAGGAAATGCAAAATACATAGTAGAAAATTTCAAAGTAGAGAAAGTAATATTTAATTGTGGTGAATTTAATGAACTAGAGACTGATTTAATTAAAGTATTGGATGAAAAGAAAATACCATATTATTCGTGTATTAAAGAATTAAATATAGATAATAACAAATTATATTTTTTACAAACTAAAGAATATGATAATGAAAATGATAATTCAAATGTTATTTATACTGAACTTAGTGGTTATAATTTTATGTTTATGGGTGATGCATCAAGTACAACTGAAAAAGAAATAATAGATAAATACAATCTTCCTGACATTGATATATTAAAAGTAGGACATCATGGAAGTAGGACAAGTTCAAGTATTGAATTTATAAATGAGATAAATCCAGAGTATTCCATTATTAGTGTAGGTAAGAATAATAGGTATGGACATCCAAATAAAGAAGTGTTAGATGCATTAGAGGAATCAAAAATATATAGAACAGATCAAAATGGTAGTATCATGTTTAAAATCAATAATAATAAATTAAAAATTGAGACTTGTAGTCCATAGAAAGGAAGATGATAAAATGAATGAAATAAAAGAATATACTGAAAAGGTATTTGAAGATATTAAACATATTGATGAGATTGGTAATGAATACTGGTATGCAAGAGAATTGATGTCAGTACTTGGATATAGTAAATGGGAAAATTTTAATAAAGTAATAGAAAAGGCAATTGTCGCTTGTCAAAACAGTAGTATTAATTATAAAGAACATTTTCCTGATGTCAGGAAAATGTTAGAAATGCCTAATAATGCGATGAAAAAAATAATTGATTATAAACTTTCAAGATATGCTTGTTACCTAATTGCACAAAATGGTGATTCTAGAAAAGAAGTAATAGCACTAGCTCAGACTTACTTTGCTATACAAACAAGGAAACAAGAATTAAGTGAAAAAGAGTATAACGAACTATCTGAAGATGAGAAAAGATTATATAGAAGGAATCAAGCAAGAAAAGGTAATTTTAATTTAAATAAAACAGCTGTTAATAGTGGAGTAAAAGATTTAGCTAGATTTCATAATGCGGGATATAAAGGATTATATAATGGTGAAACTGCTGATGATATATTTAAAAGGAAAAAATTAAGATATAGAGAAGATATATTAGATAATATGGGTAGTGAAGAACTTGCAGATAATATATTTAGAATAGCTCAAGCAGATGCTAAATTAAAAAGAGATAATGTAGACAATGAATTTACTGCAAATTCTGTTCATTATGAAGTAGGTAGGGAAGTAAGGGATAGTATTAAAAGATTAGGTGGTACCATGCCAGAGGATTTACCTACCCCAGAAAAAAGTTTGAAAAAATTAGAAAAAGATAATAATAAACTAAAAGAATAGATAAAAAGTATGATATAATAAAAAACAATTATATATTTTGGAGGTAATTATGAATATTATTATGAAGAACCATGAAGATTTAATATCATACATTAAAAGTGTGATTTTAAAATATTGCCCTTATGTGGAAAATAGAATGTCAATCTTATGTAATGCAGAAGCAGCACAATTAGATATTGAATTTAACATTTGTAATAATGAATCACAGGTAATGTTTATGTTTGGTAATTGCAATTTTAAGAGAAGTATTCCAGAACGAGTAACAACTTCTTATATTATCAGTTTTGAAGAAATATGTGATGTAATAGATTGCCTTTTGGAAGATCATGAAGTTATTAGAGATATAAATTTTGATAGTAGAAAAATTGATTTAAAATTTGCTATTAATTGGACTGATAAAAGTATTAAAGGAATTAACTGCAGTGATATTGGTTTAAATTTGAACTTTGAAAACATGAAAGTAAAAAAGCAATACTTATACTCGCTATTTCGAAGATACTATACTCATTTAGAACAGGTACCATCTTTTAAAAAAATAAAAAATGAATATATTGATAGTATGAAGCGTTACTATTTTGACTCTTTAGATAAAAATGGGTTGATAACTTTACTAAATGGAATGTGTGAAAATGAGTTAAAAGAATTATTGCATAATATAGATAATGATATCTTTATAAAATATGTTATGGCTGATGGAGAGCAACCCAAAGTAAGAGTATTATCACTAGAAGATAATAAAAATAATTAGAACTATTTCAATGGTAGTTCTTTTTTCTTTGCCATAATTCGTATGCATAACTGATAGTCACCACATGGCGATTATGATCACTTAGGAGAAGTCCAAAATATAGTAAATAAATTAAATGTTAAAAATGTTATATTTAATAATGATGCTTATAATACTTTAGAACTAGAATTAATAGATGTTCTTAATGCTAAGAATATAAAATATTATCAAAATATCAAAACTTTAAGTATTACTAATAATACAATATATTTTTTAAATGATTATTTATATGATAATGAAAATGATAATTCCAATGTTTTATATCTTAGTATTTATGATAAAAAATTTCTTTTCATGGGTGATGCTGGCATAAATGTGGAAGAGGATTTAATGAATAAATATAATTTAGAGAATATTACGGTTTTAAAAGTTGGTCATCATGGGAGTAAAACAAGCTCATCTAAGAATTTTATTGATTATGTAAATCCTTTAATATCGATAATTTCTGTTGGAATAAATAATAGATATAATCATCCCAGTACTGAAGTATTAGCCAATTTATCTAATCGAATCATTTACCGAACTGATATAGATGGAACAATCAAATTTAATATAAAGAAAAATAAAATTGATATCAAAACTTATGAACCTTAAAGGAGGAAATATGAATTATTATAGTGAAATAAAAAATGAATTAATAAATAATGAAATAACTAAAAGAATAAAAGATTATAGTAGAGATTAAGTGATCTTACTACTTATTATAATGTTGGTAAATTACTTGGTGAAGCCGGTAAACAATATGGCGAAGGCATTATAAAGGAATATTCTAAAAGATTAACTAATGAACTTGGTAGAGGTTATACGATTACTAGGCTTAAATATATGAGACGATATTATGAAGTGTTTGAAAAAGGTCCGACACTGTCGGACCTTTTGTCTTACTCACATTATTGTGAATTAATTTGGTTTGAAGATATTAATAAAATTAATTATTATATAAAAATAAGTGTAGAACAAAATTTATCAGTTAGACAATTAAGAGAACTAATTAAAAATAATGAATATGAAAGATTAGATGATAAAACAAAACAAAAACTTATTTTTTCAAAGGAAACATCAGTTGTTGATTTTATTAAAAATCCAATTACTATTAAAAATACTACCAATAAAGAAATAATTTCTGAAAAAGTATTACAAAAAGTTATTCTTGAGAATATTCCTGCATTTTTAAAAAAATTAGGTAATGGATTTACATTTGTTGAAAATGAGTACAAAATTAAAATAGGTAACAACTATAATTACATTGATTTGCTATTATACAATTATAAATATAATTGTTTTGTGGTAGTAGAACTTAAAGTAACGGAACTCAAAAAAGAACATATTGGACAAATTAAAGTATATATAAATTACATAGATAAAAATATAAGAGAAATTAATCAAGATAAAACAATAGGAATTATTATATGTAAAAAAAGGTAATAAGTTTATAATGGAATACTGCAGTGACTCTAGAATACTTGCAAGAGAATATCAAGAGATATAAGGAGGGAATATGAATTATTATAACGAAATAAAAAATGAATTAATAAATAATGAAATAACTAAAAGAATAAAGGATTATAGTAAAAACAAAAGTGATTTAACTACTTATTATAATGTAGGTAAATTATTAAGTAAAGCTGGTAAACATTATGGTGAAGGTATTATAAATGAGTATTCTAAAAGATTAACCAATGAACTTGGTAAAGGATATGGTGTTTCTTCACTTAAAAATATGCGAAAATTATATGAGCTGTTTTCAAAAAGCCAGACAGTGTCTGACTTTTTATCATATTCTCATTATGTAGAACTAATGGCAATAGATAACATAAATAAAATCAAGTATTATATAAAGGTTACTGAACAACAAAATCTATCAGTTAGAGAGTTAAGAAGAGAAATAAAAAATAAAGCTTTTGATAGATTGTCATATGCTGATAAAGAACATATCGAGATTATTAGTGATACTAATAATACTCCATTATCAATTAAAGATATGATAAAAGATCCAATAATACTAAAATCTGATAAAAATATAGATAAAATTGATGAACAAGCTATTCACAAGTACATTATATCTTTACTGGAAGATAAATTCCTAGAATTAGGTACAGGTTTTGCTCTTATAGGTCATGAATATAAAATACATATGGATAATAAAACTAAAAACAAGATTTATTATTTTTTAACTATTTAATAAATGCATTTGTAGTGGTTGAAGTTAAAACCAGAGAACTTCAACATTATGATATATCCCAATTAGAGTTTTATGTGAGGTTTGTAGATCATAAAAAGGGATAATCACAATAAAACTATTGGTTTATTAATAGTTAAGAAAAAGAATAAATATGTAATCGAATATACTACAAGTGATGATATTTTAGTTACTACTTACGCTTTGGATAATAAATAGTTTAAAACCTAAACTATAATAAATATCAATCATAAAATATAATAACATTATATATAATGTGTCATAAATTAGAAGAAACCGGTTTCTTCTTTTTTTAAATTGTGCTATTATATTAGTGTGATTGTTATGTTGTATTTAATAAGTATACCATCTTATCATCTAATAGATAATGAAATAAAAAAAATAGTTAAAGATAATGACTATGTGCATTTTAATATGGCTAAAACTACTATTAAAGATATAATAGATGAAGCAAGTTATTATACTTTAACGGGAGATGAAAAATATATTGTTGTATCTAATGCTAATTTTTTTGGTAATGAAAAATTAGATGAAAAAGACAGTACATTATTATTAAATTATATAAAAAATCCAATTAAAAGTACTACTATTATATTTACTACAAGGAGTCCAATAGATTTAAGAAAAAGTATTGCTAAAGAAATTAAAAGTAAATATAAATTAATAAATATTAATAAATTTAGTTATAAAGATTATGAATCAGAAATTAATAAATATGTCAGTAGTAAGGGATTTAAAATAGAATATGAATGTATTAGTTATTTAATTAATAATTCATACGATAATTTAGATATAATATTTAATGAAATAGATAAAATGGTACTTTACTATAATCATTTAACGACAATTAAATATAAAGATTTAATACAAGTTGTAGGAAGTATTATAGATAGTAATAATTTTCATTTTGTAGATGCAGTAATAAATAAGAATTTAAAGTTATCATTAAAGTTATTTGATGATTTAAAAGTAGTAAAGACAGAACCAGTAATGTTAATTAGTTTGTTAGCTCGAGAATATCGTCTTATGTATTATGTTAAAAAAATGTATCAAAATAAATTATCTTTAAGTAATATTTGTAATGAACTTAAATTACAAGATTGGCAAGTAAATAAATTATATAATAATAGTATTAAATATAGTGATGATGAACTTTTAAATAATTTAGTTAGTTTATGTAATTGTGATACTTCTATTAAAAAAGGACTTTGGGATAAGGATGTGGCTTTAATAAGCTTCTTGCTTGGAGCGTGTTGTTGATGGAAATGGCAAAAAAATATTATTTAAAATTCATGATGTATGCCATTATTGGTTGGTGTTATGAAGTTTTTCTAGAGGTATTTATCTATGGTTGGGGATTTTCTAATCGCGGAGTTTTATTTGGCCCATATTGTCCTGTTTATGGGTTTGGAGCTTTGGCTTTTATTATTTGTTTTCATAAATTATTAAAAAATAAAACTGTAAAGCAAAAAATATTATTAATTCCTGTTATTTTTATTGGTTGTGCTTTGGTAGCCACTTTAATAGAACTTGTTACTTCTTATATTTGTGAGGCATTTATGGGTTCTTGGCCTTGGCAAACTTATGTGGATTATAAATATAATTTTGAAGGGAGAATTGCTTTAAGTCCTAGT
Organism: uncultured Bacilli bacterium; assembly: GCA_944332705.1. GTDB lineage: Bacteria > Bacillota_I > Bacilli_A > RF39 > UBA660 > Onthocola_B. Next base: position 20,608 of record CALVKM010000009.1, on the reverse strand, counting down.
CTGAGATTTGGTCTTGGTGGAGTAATATTTTTATATTTATTAGAACCATTATTTAATAAAATTTTAAATAGATTAAACAAGAAGACTACAAATATTATATTTTATTTAGTTTTAGCTATATTTTTAATTGATGTTATATATAGTTTTTTCATAAAATAAAAAAAGAGATTTATTCTCTTATTTTATTTGTGTTTTTAAAGTTTAATTTAACATATTTGTTTAGAGCATCCATTCCTTTTTCTTTAACTATTTTTCTTGCGAATTCATCAACTTGTAAGCCCGCGCCTTTAGGAATATCACTACCTAATTCGCTGCTCATTTCATGAATTAATTTTAAGAATATGTATCTTGCGATAATTGATGATACTGCAACTGATAAACATTTGGATTCTGCTTTTTGTACGAATGTTATATTAGTTACTTTATCTTTAACTTCTGTTAGATAACCATAATAGTTTCTAGCAGGAGTAAATTCATCAACGATTATTTTATCATAAGGATAACTCTTATTCACCATATTAAGTAATACTTTATTATGAAGTATGGCTTTTATTTTATTCATATTTAAGTTTTCACTATAAAATTTATTATATTCTTCATTACTTAGTACATAGGCGCTATATGGTATTTTTTCTGTTAATTTTGGTGCTATTTTTTTGATGTATTCATCACTTAGAGCTTTAGAATCAGTAACTTTTAATTCATCTAGAAAACTTATGTCATCTTTTGTAACAAATGAAGCAACAACTACAATTGGGCCGAAATAATCTCCAGTACCAACTTCATCAGATCCTATAGTGTTATATTTATCAAATAATCTTGCATTATTTTTTTCATTTGTTTTTTTATCTTTACCAGTTTTAATATCGATAATTCGGTTATTTAATTTACGCTCTAAATCAATCCAAATATTAGCATCAATATCAGCACTAATACCTTGAAACATAGCTTTACCAGATTCATAAAGAGTTATTATGGTATCAGCTTCCTCAGCTTGAAATATTGCATAAGGGGGAGTTTTATCTCTTCTTAAATCCTTATAATACTTAATCATTTTTTCCTTAACATTATCACTTACTTTAAATACAATTGTCATAAATTTGCCTCCGTTATAAACATTTTAACATATTTTTCTTTATTTTTCGACATAATTATAATATAATTAAAATATAAGGATGTGTGATATATGAATTTAGCGGATGTAGTAGTTATTTTAATTATTTTACTATTTACATTTTGGGGTTTTAAAAGAGGGGTTATCAAAACTTTAGTTCAGTTAGTTGGAACATGTGCTGTTTTGATACTTGCTTGGGTATTTAAAGATTCTTTAGCTAATCTTTTGATGAGGTATCTACCGTTCTTTGATTTTGGTGGTATATTTACAGGTATTACTTCAATGAATATAGTAATTTATGAACTGATATCATTTGTGGTAATTTATATTTTATTATATTGTATTTTAAGTATTATTATAAATATTTCTGGTTTAATTGAAAAAATATTAAAACTTACAGTAATACTAGCAATACCTTCAAAGATTCTTGGGGCTATCCTTGGTTTAATCGAAGGCATAATAATGGCATTTTTAGTAGTATTTATTATGTTTCATTTACCACAGACTGAAGCAATGATTGCTGATTCTAAACTAGCAATAATCGTTTTAGAGAGAACTCCAATAATTGGACCAATGGCAGTTGATACAACTCTAGCTTTAGAAGATATCAATGAAATACTGGAAAATATGAAAGAAGAATCTGATAGAGAATCAGTAAACTTCCAAGTATTACATAAATTAGTATATTATAGTGTAATTTCTAAAGAAGATGCGCAAAAATTAATTGATGATGGTAAAATATATTTCACAAATACAGTTATAATTTAAGGAGGATTTATGGTAAAACATTTAGAAAAAGAAAGTGATTTGAAAGAATTTACAAAAAATAAGATTTTAGTAGATTTTTATGCTGATTGGTGTGGTCCTTGTAAGATGCTAGCACCAATACTTGAACAAGTGGATTTTATCGATGTTCTAAAAGTTAATGTTGATGAGTTTCCCGAACTATCTGCTAAATTTGGAGTTATGAGTATTCCAACTTTAATAGTAATGGAAAATGGTGAAGAAATAAAAAGAGATTTAGGCTTTAAAAATCTAGCTGATATAAAAAAAATGGTTGAGTAATCAATCATTTTTTATTGCCTCAAGAGCAGATGCCCGATATGTTCTTTGGAGTAGGCCTGCACCAAGTAGGGTTCCTCCGAAATATCTTACTACAACAATTAATCTGTTATTTAAGTTCTTTGCATCAAGCAAATTATATAAAGGCAGTCCTGCCGTACCTTTAGGTTCTTTATCATCACTTTTGCCCGCGGTATTTCCAAATTTATAGGCATAAACAATATGTTTAGCTTTTTTGTGTTTACTTTTTAAATCATTTAATATTTCTTTTATTTCATCAAAATCATTAATTTCATAATAATAGGAAATAAATCTTGATTTTTTAACTATAATTTCTGCACTTTTTAATAATTTCATAACCATCACTAATATTATATCGTAAAACTCTCCAAATTTGTAGTATAATATTGTTAGGTGTTAATTATGTTTAAAGAGAAATTAAAAACTATCCCTCATTTACCAGGATCTTATCAAATGCGTAATATTAATGGTAATATTATATATGTTGGTAAAGCTAAAGATTTATATAAACGCGTCAATAGTTATTTTAAAGGAACAGTTACTGGAAAAACTGCTATTATGGTTAGTGAAGTCGCGGATTTTACTTATATTACTACTTCTTCTGAACAAGAAGCATTTATTCTAGAACTTAATTTAATAAAGGAATATAATCCTAAATATAATATTTTACTTAAAGATGATAAAAGTTATCCTTATATTGAATATATTTCAAAACCTTATCCGAGACTTAAAGTATCCAGATACTTAAATATTCGTAAGAAAGATAAAAAATTATTATTTGGGCCATATCCTAATGCCTATGCGGCCCGGAAGATTGTTGAACTTATTAATAGAATGTATCCCCTAAAAAAATGTGAAGGGATGCCAAAGCATGTCTGCCTTTATTACCATATTGGTGAGTGTCTAGGCTATTGTGAAAAAAATGTTAATCTTGATAAACTAAAAGAAATGGAACATGAAATACTTGCATTTTTAAAAGGCAATGATAAAATATTAATTGATAAAATAAATACAAAAATTAAAGCCTATAGTGATGCTCTAAATTTTGAAATGGCGAGAGACCTAAAAAAAGAACTTGAATATATTAGTGTTATTTTAGATAAACAAAAAGTTGAACTTCATGATTATATTAATCGTGATTGTATTGCGGCATATCTTGATGATGGCCTAGTATCTGTCCAAATACTATTTCTTCGGAGTGGTAAAATAATCGGCGGACACAATGATAAATTTTATTTAATTAGTGACTTTGCTGATGAAGTAAACACTTATATTCTAAATTTTTATTCTAAACATGAAATACCTAAAGAAATATTAGTTGAAAATATTATGAATAGTGAAATTTTAAGTGAATTACTTCATACTAAAGTCTACAATCCCCTAAAGGGAAAGAAGAAAAACTTACTTGATATGGCTAAGACTAATGCTAAAATTAGTTTGGAACAAGAATTAAAGATTATTGAGAGGGATGAGGCCAGAACAGTTGATGCTAATGCTAAATTAAAAGAATTACTCCATTTAGATGTCTTAGATCGGATTGATGCTTTTGATAATTCCAATCTTTTTGGTTCTTATGCGGTATCCGGAATGGTCGTATTTATTAACGGAAAACCCGCTAAAAATGAATATCGGAAATATAAAGTAAGTGTTGATAAAAATGATGATTATAATACTATGAAAGAAGTAATTTATAGAAGATATTATCGTGCTTTAGTAGATAATCTTACTATGCCCGATTTAATATTAGTTGATGGGGGAGAAAATCAAATTAGAGCAGCTAAAGAAATACTTGGTGCCCTAAAGTTAAACATTAAAGTCTGTGGCTTAAAGAAAGATAATCATCATAAAACTAGCGAGCTTGTTGATGGCGATATCCTAGAAGTAATCGATTTATCTAATTATACTGATGTATTTCATTATTTAACTCGTATTCAAGATGAAGTTCATAGATTTACAATTACTTACCATAAAACCCTAAGAGATAAAGGAACAATAGCATCACTTCTTGATAATATTGATGGTATAGGTAAGGTTAGAAAAAAAGAACTTATTAAAAAATATGGTAGTATAAAGAAAATGAGTGAAGCAAGCATTGAAGAATTAAGAGAGATTATACCAGAAAATGTTGCAATTAATTTACATAAATACTTAAAAGAAAGGAGTGAAAATAAAAATAATGCCTCGTCTTTATAAATTAGATGTTGATACCATAAGTGAGAATAATATTAAAACTGTTACCTTTTTAGATCCGGATTACATCTATATACCATATGAATTAGATACAAATTTAACTAAAATCCATAAAAATGAATTAATTAATAGTTATAAATCAAGTATCAGTGGCTCTCTTGTTGGTCTTAAAATGGGAGTATTTAATAATATTTATAATAATTCTTTTATAATTGCTAATGATTTTAAAGAAATGGATGAAAAAAAGAATAAGAAGATCAAAATAACTTTAGAAAATATCAAAAAAGTATTACTAGATAACAAAGATGAAGAATTATTAAATAAATTTAATATAGATACAATTGATAATATCGTAGTAAGTGCTGTTGACGATGAAATAAATGTTTATAATAACATGTATTTGTTAAAAGAAAATGCTAATATTTATCTTGATTTAATTGATGAACTAAGAATGATTACTAAATGTAACAATAATTATTTGGTAATCAAAAACAATGAATCATTTATAATTGAGGAATGCCTAAATGTAATTGGAACTTACCCAAGTATTACTTTAACTTTAGTTGAAGATTTATACTTAATAGGTAAAAAACAATTTTTACTTGATAAATTAAATATTATTGGTAATACTTTATTTTTAAACATTACTGATATTGATAAAATATGTAAATATTTAAGATTAATTGATAATACCACCTCTCTTATAACAGTAACTGATAATTCTACATGTAAAATAATTAGATGTAAAAAATATACTTTGCTAAGTGATATATTAGAATATACTTATCCTAAACTTAAGAATTATCATATTATTATTAATGGATTAATGCGAGGTTTCGAAATAGATAATCCAGCATATTTTATTTTAACAGATGATATTACATCTATTCATTTACTTAAAAAATTACCTAAATATAATACTGAATGTTTAAATTGTGGCAAATGCACCCAAGTTTGCCCAGTTGGTGTTAATCCTATTAAAGGTATTAACTTGGATAAATGTCTAGATTGTGGCTTATGTACCTTTTTTTGCCCAGCATCAATTAATTTAAGAGAAAAGATTAAAGGTGATAGTAATGAATAAAGTATATATTCATAGTAAAAATACTATAGATAAATATGTTTTAAAGTATATTTATGGTTTAATTCCATTAGTCTTATATGGAATATATAAAAATGGTATAATTTTATATAATGCTAATTTAATTAACTTTCTTAGTATATTTAAAGTATTATATTTAATTATTATTAGTTTAATAATATATATTATATTTAGTATAATAACTAAAAGAAAATTAAAACTTAATTTAGAATTATTAAGCATTCTAATTATTCCTTTATTTATGCCATATTCTATTAATTTAATTATTTATAGTATATCTTTATTTGGATTATTATTTATTGATCATTATTTATCTAAAATACTCAAATATAACAATATATCTTTTATTATATTAGGTATTATATTAGTATTAGTAATATTTAATAGTTATAATTATTTAAACCCAATAGAACAAACAAATAACTATTCTTATTCTTTTTTAGATTTATTATTTGGGAGAAATCCTGGTGGAATAGCAGCTTCATCAATAATTATTGGTATAATTTTAATAATATACTATAGTATATTTACAATTTATAAGCAAAATATAGCTATAAGTAGTATTATTGTCTTTTTATTATTGACGGTTATTTTAAATAATTTTAATATTAATTCTTTACTTAATTCTAATGCTGTTTTAAGCTTTATTTTAATAGCACCAGAGTTAAAAAATACTCCAGTATCTCTAAAAGGAACTATTATTTATGGTATTGTTGTTAGTATAATTTCTGCTTTACTTTGTCAGTTTGTATCAATTTATACCGGAGCATTCATAGCAATATTTATAGTGAGTTTGAGCTATGGTATTTTACGCAAATTTGACAAGAACAAACATTTATGATATAATTAATCCATGTCAAAGGGGGTTTTTAAATTGACTATATTGATACTATTATTAATAAAAAAATACGGAAGAAAGGCTAAAATACAGTAAAAGTATTGCAAAAGCTAGTAATTTATAGTAAAATAAAATTACATTGAGTTAATCAATGCTAAAAAAGCGGTGATCCACAGCCATAAATGAGGAATGAAAAAAGCGGTGTTGCCAGCCGGAAATGGCAATGAAAAAAGCGGTGATCCACAGCCATAAATGAGGAATGAAAAAAGTTGACCAAAATATTAATTTTGGTCTTTTATTTTCTGTAAATCTGTGATACAATATAAATACCAAAGAAAAGGGGGATTAAACATGAATACTTTAAAACTTGTAATTGTTGATTCAAATTATTGCGATTATTTAAGAAAATTTGATAGTAAGGTTGTTTATAATTATGCTAATAAGAATACTAGACCATTTATTGGTGTTTTATTTAATGTGGGTAATATAGAATATTTTGCACCATTATCTAGTCCTAAAGCTAAACACTTAACTATGAAAAATAGAATAGATTTTATAAAAATTGATAATGGTAAATTAGGAGTTGTTAATTTTAATAATATGATTCCTGTAACTCCAAATAATTATACAATGGTTAATTTAAATAAAAAAACTAATGATTTTAAAGAATTAAAATATTTAATGCTTTTACAAAATCAATATAGATGGTTAAGTTCTAATGTAGATATTCTTAAAAGAAGAGCTGAAAAGTTATATGAAAAATATAATAATAATCATTTACCTAAAGTTATTAGTAATAGATGTTGTAACTTTAAATTACTGGAACAAGCTTGTGCAAATTATAATAAGCAACTAGTAAATACACCTTAATTTTGTGCAAAAACACTTGCAAAATTGTGTGAAAAGTGGTAAAATAATCACGATTTTTAAATAAGGGGACAAACATGGCTTATATAAGTGAAGAAGAATTAAATAATATAAGAAGCAATGCTGATATTGTGGATGTAATAAGTGATTACCTAGATTTAAAACAAAGGGGACGAAACTATGTTGCGGTTTGTCCTTTTCATGATGACCATTCCCCGAGTTTAGTAGTCTCTCGTGAACGGCAAATGTTTACTTGTTTTACTTGTAAAACTAGTGGTAATGTATTTTCATTTGTTATGAAATATGAAAATGTCTCTTTCCCCGAAGCGGTTCAAACTGTTGCTAAAAAAATAGGATATACCCTAAAAGGGGATTTTAGTAATTTTCAAGAAAGTAAATATAAAAAAGAATATGAAATAATGGATTTTGTTACTAAATATTATACCAATAATATCAATACAACATCCGGAATAAATGCTTTAAAATATTTAGAAAATAGAGGAATAACCAAAGATATAATTAAAGAATTTAATATTGGTCTTGCTCTTGATATAAGGGATGATTTATATAATATATTGCTTAAGAAAAATTATTCTTTAGAAGATTTATCTGATCTAGGTTTAGTTAATAAAATTAATTTAAATGTTTATGATACCTTTATAAATAGAATAATGATACCTATTGAAAACTTACAAGGTAATGTTGTAGGTTTTACTGGGCGTATTTATAATGGCGAAGAGGACACTGCCAAATACTTAAATACTAAAGAAACTAAAATATTTAAAAAGGGAAATATCCTATTTAATTATCATAATGCTCGTAATGCTATTAGAGAGACGAAAGTTGTTGTTGTAGTTGAAGGTAATATGGATGCTATAACATTAAGCTCTAAAGGCATTAAAAATGTTGTAGCTCTAATGGGTGTTGCAATGTCACAAGTGCAAATAGATACATTAAAAAAATTAAATGTGCCCATAATATTAATGCTTGATAATGATGCCGCAGGGCTTGATGCAACTCTTAAAAATGGTGAACTTTTAAGAAAAGCAGGAATAGATACTAGAGTTGTTAGGTTGAGTGGTGCTAAAGACCCTGATGAATACATTAGAGCTAAAGGAGTTGAAGCTCTAAAAGATAACATCAAGCATGCGATAAGTTTCCTAGATTTTCTACTTGAACATTTAAAGCAAGATTTGGATTTAAATAATATAACAGACTTAAAAAAGTATATAAATAATGTAATTTCTCATATAAATTACGAAGATGACTTGACAAAACAGCTAATTATATCTAAAATAAGCAAGGATTATCTTATTGATGAACAAATTCTTATCGGGGAATTAAATATAACTCCGAAGAAGGAAGTTGTTAAAAAAGAAGAAAAGAGGGAAGTAATACCTAAAGTAAGCAAATATCATAAAGCAGTAAGTAAAATACTTTATATGATGATGCTTGATAATAAATATATTACAATATATAAAAATAAACTTGGGTATTTTAAAGAAAAAATTGAAAGGGTTGTTGCTAGTGAGATAGTATATTATAATAGTGAACATGAAAATATTAATATTGCAGATTTTATTACTTATATAACAAATAATGAAGAATTAAGTGATTATGTAAGTAATATAATAAGTGAAAATAAAAACACTACAGATAGTGTTTCAGAGTTTAATGATTGTGTTGATGCGGTACTTAAGGTACTAAAAGAAGATGAAATAAAAGAATTAAAGAGTAAAATAACAAAAGAATTAGATATGAATAAAAAAATGGAGTTAATAAATAGACTTACAGAGATAAAGAAGGAAGTGTGAATATGAACGAAATAAAAACTTTAGAAGAAAGAGAACAAAACTTAATTGAAAAGGGGAAAAAGAAAGGTTTTATAACTTATGAAGAATTAGCAGAAGAATTAAAAGGCCTAGATATTGATAGTGATGCCCTAGATAATTTATATAATAAGTTAGTTGAAGCAAATATTTCTGTTGTAACTGAAGAAGATGTAGATTCATCAACTGGAGAAGTAAAAGTAAAACCTAAAGAAGAAGCGGAAGAAATTATTTTAGATGATGAAGATATTACTAAAGACATGAATATCAATGATCCCGTTAGAATGTATTTAAAAGAAATAGGTCGTATTTCTCTTTTATCAAGTGAAGAAGAGATGGAAATATCTCAAAGAGTTGCTGCGGGTGATGAAGATGCTAAAAGAATTCTTGCGGAATCTAACCTTCGTTTAGTTGTATCTATTGCTAAAAGATATGTAGGTCGTGGTTTACTTTTTCTTGATTTAATTCAAGAAGGAAATATTGGCTTAATGAAAGCAGTTGAAAAATTCGACTATGACAAAGGTTATAAATTCTCAACTTATGCAACATGGTGGATTAGACAAGCTATCACTCGAGCTCTAGCAGATCAAGCAAGAACTATTCGTGTTCCTGTTCACATGGTTGAAACAATTAATAAAATGTCTCGAGTTCAAAGACAACTTACTCTAGAACTTAACAGAGAACCTAGTGCTGAAGAAATAGCTGAAAAAATGAAAGTTCCTGTAGATAAGGTAAGAGAAGTCATGAAAATAAGCCAAGAACCGGTTTCTCTAGAAACACCAATCGGGGAAGAAGAAGATTCGCATCTTGGGGATTTTCTAAAAGATGAATCAAGTCTTTCTCCAGAAGAATATACCGAAAATGAAATATTAAAAGAAGAAATAAAAGAAGTATTAATGTCTCTCCAAGCAAGAGAACAAGAAGTACTAGAGTTAAGATTTGGTTTAATTGATGGAACTTGTCATACTCTTGAAGAAGTAGGTAAGAAATTTAATGTAACAAGAGAAAGAATTCGTCAAATTGAAGCTAAAGCTCTAAGAAAACTAAGACATCCTTCTCGTGCTAAAAAATTAAAGGATTTCTTAGAAGAATGAAACTTCCTGATAGATTACAAACTATTGTAGATTTAGTGCCAAAAAACAGTAAAGTAATAGATATTGGAACAGATCATGCATACGTTCCAATCTATTTATATTTAAATAATATTACTACCTATATTACAGCAACAGATATATCAAGTAATGTTTTAAAAAGTACATACAATAATTTAAAAAAATATAATTTAGAGGATAAAATTAAATTAATTCAAAGCGATGGCTTTAAAAGAGTTACAGATACCTATGATTTAGCCATTATTGCAGGAATGGGTACTCATACTATAATTGATATATTAGATGCTAAGAACTTACCTAAAACCCTTATTATATCAAGTAATAATGATCATCATATATTAAGAGAATATCTAAATAGTATAAATTATAAATTAGATAAAGAAATAGCAATACTTGATAATAATAAATATTATTTAATTATGTATTATGTTTATGGTAAAGAAAATTTATCAAAAGAAGAAATATTATTTGGTAAATCTAATAATTTTGATTATTATAATTATTTACAAAATAAATATTCTGAATATCCTAAATATAAAGAATATTTAGAATTATTGGAAAAATACCGGAGCAGATTGTGATTCATATGTCACAATCTTTTTATTTTCTTCTATATCTATAGTAGTCTTATTATTACTTGTACTGTTATTTGTATTATTACTATTATTATTTACTTTTAATTCTTGTAAGACACTCATTACTTTTCTAGCGCTACCTATCATTGGTTTTATTTCCCTATAAAGGGGTATTGCTTGATTAAGTATTCCAAGGCCTTTAGATATACCACCAAGAACACTTGTTAAAGTAAGACCTCTCCCAATATTTGCACCAAACATAGATTATCACCTATAAAATTATATGCATAAAAAAAGAAATATGTTAAATTCCTTTTTCTAATTTTTCATATGTTGGTAATAATATTTGTTCATACCTATATAAAATACATTTTTTATAATATTTTCTTTGTATATCACTAATTACTTTAATATCATTATATTCATTAGGTATTTTATCAATAATCTTAAATATATTTTCTATATTTATTTTAGGCACTATTCTAATGACCGCTTCATTTAATTTCTTATCTTTCATAGTTTCAATATATTTTAAAGGATTAATTATTTTTTCATTTAATGAAAATGATGATATCCTACTTTCATAAACATTTTGTCTAAATTTATGTTCATCATTTATTATTTCTTTTATCTTTTCATCATCTAGTTTATTACTAAATGCAGCTTCATTATCATATATGGGAGCAAGTCTTATAGCTTGAGTTATACTATTTACAAGTATTCCCCAGTTTCCATTATTTCTATCATGATTGCCAATTAAAGCATCAACAACAAACATATCATAAAATCTATTCTTTAACTCTGGAACTTCCTTAAATATTTGATTATTTTCAAATATTTCTGCAAGTTCTTCAAGAGGTTGTTGCCCATCACTTGAAGAAGTTTCATCCATATCTTTAGAATATTGATTTTTAATAGAATTAAAATCAAATAATAATTCATTATCTTTCTTAAAATCCTTACAAGCCACTACTAACTTGTTATCATATATTCCAAGTTTAGTTGCATGAACATCTATACCAATATCTTCATATATATGAGAACCAATATATTCTGATAGAGGGGAAGTAGTATAAGAAATATTTACATTTTTCATACTTCTAGTTGATTTAGGAAATTTCAAAAACCAATTTTCGCCATTTATATTTATTCCTAATTTTTGACCAGCAGCACCACCGTATAATTGGTTGTTAATTTGAGCTTTTGAATAATCATTTAATGTTATCATACATAACCTCCATATTTTCTTTCAATTCCTCTATATTGTTCTTTTGTAATTCTACCCGATATTAATAAGTTTTTAGCTCCAGTTTCTATTCCTTCATAACAAGCATCAAACATAATAAAATCATTATCTTTATCATATTTTTCTAATTCTTTAATTCTTTCTCTCATTCCACTAGGTAATGATTCTTCATCAAAAACAATAGAATCATCAATAAAATTCCATTTGCTCACTATAACCACTCCTTGCTAAAATTATAGCAAAAAAGTATTAAAAAAGAAATAACTTATGCTATTTCTTTAATTATTTTAACAACATCTTCGCAACTTATCTCAAGTATTTCAATAAGTAGTTTTAATGTCTTTAAACTAGGTCTACTTTCACCACTTTCAATTCTTTGTACTTGTCTAGGTGTAATATTAAGTAATTCTGCTAGTTCTTCTTGAGTAATATTCTTTTTTATTCTATATTCTTTTAGCATTCTAAATCACCTAGACATATAATGTCATATATTAACCTAAACTTCCACGACATTTTGTGTCAATTTGTTATTGACATCAAATGTCACATGAAATATAATTAGAATATAGACATAATATGTCGTGAGGTGGATTATGAATAAAAAGAAAAAACTATTAATTGGAGTAGTTAGTATATCTGTAATAATATTAATAATTACATTATCATTAACTTTATTTAAAAACGATGATAAAGTAGTATTAAGTGATAACGAAAATAATAAAAACTTTATCAATAATTCATTTTTAACATTAATGTTAGAGCAAAGTGATGGCTCATATCAAGAATCGAAATCTAATACTTGGCCAAGTGGAAATTATGCTTTTAATAGTGAATTAAGTAGATGTGAAAATGGTGGAGAACTAAGGTGGAATAGAGAAGAAGGTATAGTAAATCTATTATCTAATAAATCAGATGCCTGTTATGTATACTTTGATTTATATAATGTAGTTACAATTACTAATGTATCAGCAACCAAAACCACAAATAGTGTAACATTAACAGTAACAGTAGATGCAGGAGAAAATCCAGTAGCTACATATTACTTTAGTATAGATGGAGGAAGAAGTTATGAGACAAGTACAAGTCCTAATTATACCTTTAGTGAATTAACACCAAATACATCATATACTTTCCAAGTATATGCAGTAGATTCACAAGGATATGAATCAAATGAAGAAACAATAGAAGTAACAACAGATAACTATGTAAATCCAGTTGTAAACAGTGTAACAGCAACAAGTGTAAGTAATGATTCAATAACAGTAAGTGTAAGTGCATCTGCTGGAACAAATAATATCCAAACATATTATTATTCAATAAATAATGGAAATTATACAAGCAGTAGTTCAAATACATATACATTTAGTGGTTTAAGTGCAGGGACAAATTATAGTATAAGAGTATATGTAAAAGATAGAAATGGAATAGATTCCAATGTATATACAATAAATGCGGAGACAGAAAGTGTAGTATACTTATGTTCAACAGGAACAAATTTTGCAACATGTATTAAAAATCAATATACATCACAAGGATCAAATGGATTATATTATCATGATGGTGTTGGAACATACACTAATGCTGACCAAGAGGCTGGTGATTATTCATATAGATATGCTGGGGCAAATCCAAATAATTATGTATGTTTTGGGTCAGATGCAGCAAGCTGCCCAAGTGCAAACTTATACAGAATTATAGGAGTATTTGGAAACGAAGTAAAATTAATCAAGAGCACAAGTTATGGAAATTATGCATGGCAATCAGATTGGCAAGGCCAAGGAAATACATGGAATTCCAGTACAAAACCAGATATAAGAACAACATTAAATAGTACATTTTTGGGAACACTAAGTAGTACATGGCAAAACAAAATAGCAACGCACGCATACAAAGTTGGAGGAATGGCTCGATGTGATTCATATACAGCAAAACAATTTTACAATACAGAAGTAGGAAGTAGCTCAAGTAGTACAACAGACAGTATGAAGATAGGATTAATGTATGTAAGTGATTATGGATTTGCAGCAAGCCCATATTATTGGACGACAGAGTTATATTATTACGAACCGGCAAAAAGTTCTAATTGGTTAGCTGGATTAAACGAATGGACTATCTCCCGCAGATCCGACGTTATGTATAACGCTTTCCGTGTGATGTCTGCAGGGGAAGTCAGTCGCAACGGCGGCTTGGGCTATTCGAATGCGGTCCGGCCAGTCTTTTATCTAAACTCTGATGTAGCATATCTCAGCGGATCTGGAACCCAATCCGACCCAATTCGCATAAATTAAATAAATTTAACATAACTAATTGTAATTAGTTATGTTTTTTGATATACTTAATTATAGTAAAGGATAGGTTAATATGTTAGAGATAACTCAAGATGATAAAAAACTAAAACAAAAGAATCATACAAGTTTTACAGAAGTATTTAGAATGATTTATATAATTATATATAATTTATTTTATTTTGCTTTTTTAGGAATAAAGTTTGTATTTGTAGATATTTGGGTGGCTTTGTTTACTGGAGCAAGTTATCAAATTGATAAAACCTATCGTCATGTAACTAAAAGTAATAATAGTATTGAAAGTGGTATGAATATACCTGAAGATATGGGAGTTAATAGTGTAATTAATAAATCTATTAATCAAGATGCTTTCTTATCTGAAGAAGAAAGAATATATGAAAAGACTAAAAGAAGAAAAAAGAAAGAAAAAGTATATAAGTATAGTGCTAAAACTTTGGCAAAATTAGAAGAACAAAAGAAAATGTTGCTTTTGGATTTACAAACAGCTGGAGCAACTAGAAGCAAAGTACCTCATGTTTATTATTATAAAGCTAAAGATACTCATGGCAAGATTATTAGTGGTACTATGAATGGTTATTCTAAACTTGATATTAATTCTTATTTACTTAATGAAGGCTATGATGTATATGTAATTAAAACAACACCATTTTATGACTTTTTATACCAAAAATCTGGTTTTTTTGGTACTAAAAAGATGTCTGCTAAAGATTTAATATTTTGGTTAACCCAATTATCTACTTATATTAAAGCAGGTATTACTTTAAGTGAAGCTGTTAAAATACTTACTAATCAAATGGGTAAAAATAAATCTAGACAAGATGCTTTTAAGGCTATTTCATATGAACTTACTTTAGGAGAATCTTTTTCTAATGCTTTATCTAAACAGGGCAGTATGTTTCCGGCTTTACTTATTAATATGATTAAAGCAGCAGAAGCTAGTGGAACATTAATTGAAACATTAGATGATATGGCTAATTATTATTCCGAAATATATGAAACTAAAAAGCAAATGATTAGTGCTATGACTTATCCTGCCATTGTATCTGTGTTTTCTATTGGTGTTATTGTTTTTATATTACTTTATGTGGTTCCTCAATTTACTGAAATTTATGCCGAAAATGGAGCACCAATTGCCGGTATTACTAAAATAGTTATAGATGTAAGTAATTTTTTAAAAGATCATTGGTATATCTTATTTGGTATAATATTTATAATTATTATAGTAATTATTGTATTATATAAATATGTAAAAGCATTTAGAACATCAATGCAAGTATTTTTAATGCATTTGCCAGTTATTAAAGATGTAATAATTTATAATGAAATGACTATATTTACTAAAACATTTGCATCTTTGCTTCGTAATAATGTCTTTATTACTGATAGTATGGATATTTTAAGTAAAATAACTAATAATGAAATATATAAAGCAATTCTTTATAAAACTATTAATAATATTGTTAAAGGGGAAAAGATTAGTGAAGCATTTAAAGATCACTGGGCTGTTCCTGATGTTGCATATTATATGATTGTTACTGGAGAATCTACCGGAGATTTAGCCTTAATGATGCAAAAGGTTAGTGAATATTATCAATTATTACATAAAAATGTAATAAATAATTTAAAAGCATTTATTGAACCAATTATGATTGCTTTTTTGGCGGTAGTAGTTGGGTTAATAATTATAGCTGTAATTGTACCAATGTTTGGTATGTATGAACAAATTCAATAAGGAGTTTTTATGGCGGTATTAATGTTTGTTTTAGGAAGTATAATGGGTTCATTTTTCTATTGTTTAGGTACTAGATTGCCAAAAAATGAAAACATTTTAACTTCTCGAAGTCACTGTGATTATTGTAAACATGAATTAAAATGGTATAACTTAATACCTCTTTTTTCTTTTATATTTCAAAAAGGTAAGTGCAGTTATTGTCACAAAAAAATTGCTAGTGGCCACTTTTGGTGTGAACTATCAACTGCTCTTTTATTTATACTTACTAGTTTTTATTTTCCAATTGGTTATGATTTTTTTGTTGGTTTAATAATAAGTTCTTTATTAATAATAATATTCGTTAGTGATTTTAAATACATGATTATATTAGATTCTCCGATGGTTATTAGTGCTATATTAATAATTATTTTAAAATTTATATATTATGATTCGATTGATGTACTAATTAGTTTAATTAGTGGTTTATGTCTATTTTTAGTCATGATTTTAATCTATAAACTAGGTAATTTTGCTTTTAAAAAAGAATCTCTTGGTGGAGGAGATATCAAATTTTCTTTTTTAATGGGTTTAATACTAGATTTTAAAATTGGTTTAGTAGCTTTAGTATTATCAGTATTTTTAGCATTACCTTATGCTGTAGCCTCATTAGAGCTCAAAAAAAATAGTGAATTTCCCTATGGCCCATTTTTAGCTGGAGCCTTATTTATAGTATTCTTTCACTATGATAAATTTGTCTTATTAGTAGAGTTTTTATTTAATTTCTAAATAACATAAACAAGTATTCCTGCAGCAACACTACCAATCATTAATAAAAGCATAATCCAAACAGCAATCTTTTGTACTTTTTTATTCATGTTTTTCTCCTTTCAAAATTAACTATTAATAATTTATCATATTTTCACTATTTTTTCAATATAATTAAGTGGTGATAATATGTGGACAAGCTTAAATAAAAAAGTTTTTCTTTTTATTAGTATTATTTTAATTATTGGACTAACCTCCGGCATATTATTTTTAGTTTTCTTAAATGAAGCTAGTAAAGAAATAATATTTTTAAATATTAATGATTATTTATTAAACTTAAATAATTTTACTTTTAATAATATTTTTATGGATATTATAATATTATCTAGTTTAATAATTTTATCAATATTTATTATAGGTATACCTATATCAGTATTTTTTATCTTTTTTAATGGTTTTTCTTTAGGATTTGTTATTGCTAGTTTAAGTGCTATATTTGGTTTTAAAGGTTTTATTTATAGTTTAATGTATTTAATATTAAATAAGTTAGTTTTTATATTTTTCTTATATTTTCTATGCTTAGCATTATATAAAATAGTTCTAATTATGTTTAAAAATTTCATTCATAAAGAAAAAATTAATCGTGATGAAATAATTCATTTACTAAAAAAAATTGGTTTATGTTTACTTATTATATTAATTTATGATCTAATTTTATATTTCTTTGGTAGTAAAATCATTAGTTTATTTAACTTTTTAATTTTCTAATCTTTATTTTTACCTCTATTTAAGGTATACTATAGTAGTGATGTTTATGGAAAAAGTTATCGTTGGTGTAAGCGGGGGAGTAGATTCAGCAGTTGCTTTAATCCTCCTAAAAAAAGAGGGTTATGATGTTGAAGGCTTATTCATGCGTAATTGGGATAGTACTATTAATAATGATTATTTAGGTAATCCTAATGATTTAAATGATATATGTCCGCAAGAAAAAGATTATAATGATGCCCTAGAATTGTGTAACTCTCTTGGTATAAAATTACATCGAGTTGATTTTATTAAAGAATACTGGGACAATGTTTTTACTTACTTTTTAGAAGAACTTAAAAAGGGAAGAACACCAAACCCTGATATGCTATGTAATCGCTATATTAAATTTGATTTATTTGTGAAACATGCCAAGAAACTTGGAGCGGACTTTATTGCAACAGGACATTATGCCAGAATTAAGGACGGCAAATTACTTCGAGCAGTTGATTTAAATAAAGATCAAACTTATTTTTTAGCAGATGTAAAGGCGGAATGTTTCCGCAATGTTTTATTTCCCATCGGCGATTACACTAAAGATGAAGTAAGAAAAATTGCTCTAGATTATAATTTGAATGTAGCTCGCAAAAAAGATTCTACCGGAATTTGTTTTATTGGTGAGAGAAATTTCCAAAAATTTACGCAAAATTATTTAAAACCTAATCCTGGGGATATATTAGATGTAAAAACTAAAGAAGTAATCGGTAGACATGATGGGCTCATGAATTATACTATTGGGCAAAGAAGAAATGTTGGTATTAGTGGTTACCCGGACAGACACTATGTTTGTGGTAAAGATGTCGAAAAAAACATTTTATATGTCGCTTTTGGTGAAGATAATGAATATTTAGAAAGTGATGCCTGTCTAATTGAAAATGTTAACTTTATCTCTGGACTTCGTCCAACATTTTGTACCGCTAAATTTAGGTATCGCGATTTAGATCATCCTGTTGAACTTGAATACCTTGAAAATAATGAAATAATGGTTAAATATAGAGGTAAAGCCACTAGCGTTACCCCTGGACAAGCTTGTGTTTTATATCTAGGGGAAGAATGTTTAGGTTGTGGTTTTATTAAAAATGTTTATAAAAATGATGAGAAATTATGGTATTTAGCAAACTAGTATTGATTTTAACTGTAAAGTTATGTATAATTGTTGTATAAGTAGAGTAAAGGAAAGTGAAGAAAATGGATAAATTAAATGAAATATTACAAGAATTAGGCTTATCAAAAGTGAAGTTAGCCAAATATTTAGGAGTTTCAAGACAAATGGTTTATAATTATTTAGTCTTAGATAGTCTTGATAAATGGCCGAAAGAAAAAAAGATGTTACTGTTAGAATTACTTGATATTAGAGATTCTAAAGAAGAAACTTTGAATAATTTAGTGGTTGATACCGAATATTTAATTGGTGTAGAAAAGAGATTAAATAATGCTTTAAAATCTGGCAATCATGGTGATTTAGGTCTAGATATTAGTAATTTAACTAAAGATAAAAAGACTCTTTTAAATGACATAATTTTTATTATTAAGGAAAAGCTAGAAGATGGTAATGATAGTGATAGTGCAGCGATAAAATATATTTATTATTTATTGCAAGCCATGGATAATATTCCCGAAGCTAAATATTTCTTAGGTTATATGGCAAAATCTAATGGTTTTATAAAGCCTAATGAAAATGCATTTGATGCTGATAAACAATTTGTTTTTGAAGGCATTTTATATACGGCGTTAACTTTATATAATAATGGGGGAGCTTCTAAAAGCAAACTAGCGGAAAAACATCAAAAATTTATTGAAGAAATTGAACAAAAAAATGAAGATAAATTAAGTCGTACTCAACAACTTAATACTGTTAAAGTGCAAGCTTTAAAAGAATTAGGATATGATTCTATTGATTCTAGTAATGCTGCGGAGTTTTTAGAAAAAATCGCTGAAATTGAAGCAAGGAAGTTATAATATGGGAAAATATAAGAAAAAAGATATTATTATTGTATGTATTATTCTAGTTATATTAATTATTATAATATTAGCTATAGTGTTATTTAAAGGCCAAAAATTAGATGCTAATAGTACTTTAGTCAATAATTTGTATAATTATTTAGGTAGTAATGATTTAGAAATTTGTAATGGTTTGCAAGTTTATAGTAATGAAGAAGTAAATTATGAATCTTTAGGTGATGAAATCCGTTTGTGTACTGCATATAGATTATTAGATGAGGAAAATATAAGCGTAAAAGAATATGAAGAAACAGAAGATGAAACTTGTAATATAAATGAAAATATCACTTATGCGACAGATAATTATGATAGTGATAAATGTAGTGTTGAAATAATCAACAAAGATGATTTAAATAGTAAATATAAAGAAATATTTGGTCAAGATATAAATGATGAAAGAGAATTTTCTGTTAATTATAACACAATTTGTTATAGTGATGAAGATAATTATTATTGTGGCCTTGCTGAAACTTATACTAAAACCTTTGGGGCAGAACCTCATACATACCGAGTAATAAAAGAAGCTTATAAAAAAGGTGATGAAGTAATAATATATGATTATTTCTTAAAAATAGTAAATGGGGAATGTTATAGTTCATATGTTAATGGAGCAACTAATAATAATTGTACTAATGAACTGCCTGAAGAGGAAGAAGATTATGAAGTTGATTATGATTTTTTAAAGAAATATGGTACACTTTATAAGCATACATTTAAACAATCTGGTGATACCTATTATTGGGTATCTAGTATTCCCGAATAAGTAAAGATAAAATTTCTTTACTTTTTTAATGCTTTTTTTAAAATATAATGGTATAATCTTTTGTTTTGCAGTAAAAATGAGCTAGCCCAGGTAAAACCTGGGCTAGTTTGATGTTATGAACGTTGTGTAATACTCAATATTTCAATAATTTTTTAATTTCTCTTCGAGTTTGATATCTTTTATCTAGATTTATATGGAATTTTCTGTTAAGATATTGTATTTCGGTTTTATATCTAATAAATTTATATAGATTTCCAACATCACGAGTACATTCGAATTCTTTCATTCTTTCTAACAGTTTT
>CALVKM010000008.1 GCA_944332705.1 uncultured Bacilli bacterium | reverse complement strand
GTCATGCCAACTTTTACTATTTCATATTATTTTTCATTAATGTTCAATTTTCTCTTGACACATTATAGTTGGTCTACCAAGTTATTATAACATGATTTAAAATATTTGTCGAACTCCTTAAAAAATAACAGTTATACAAGATAACTGTTACGGAGTGCCAATAACCTTTAATCCAAGGTTAAGGAGGCCGCTTATGATTAATAAATCCTTTATTCATGATAATTATAAAAGATTTATATAAGCATTATCTACAATAATACTTACATATACAATATATCACAAGTTTACTAAAATTGCAACTTATTATGTCGAATTTTGGCTTGTTTTGTCGATGCGTGTTGAATCGCTTGCAAATAAAAATATAACCATTATAATAGATAACTGTTACCTGTATTGGTGAGGCATCGTGTTGTCCAACTTTCCTCCTTCTTTGGGGGTTAGGAAGGTTATCCTGTAAAGGAGTGTGATAATGCAATGAACGAAGATATTTTTCTTCAAGTAATTATAATTTTAGTTATCATTATTTATGGTAACCAGAAAAAAGACGCCAACAAGTAAAATGTAGCGTCGAAACACAATCGATGCTACCCAATGCGGGTAACACTTACATATATAATATACCAAAAATTTTAAAATATTACAATTGTTTTTTAATACATTTTTCTATATAATATTCTTAGGTGATTTTCATGATTGTAGTAATTGTTGGTCCAACAGGAGTAGGTAAAACTAAAATGAGTATTGAACTTGCTAAATATTTAGATGCTCCAGTTATTAATGCAGATGCTGTTCAAATATATAAAGGCCTTGATATTGGTAGTGCTAAAGTAACTGAAGATGAAAAAGAAGGTATTAAACATTATTTAATTGATATAAAAAATATAGATGAAGAATATAGTGTTTGTGAATATCAAAAAGATGTAAGAGAAATACTTGAAGAATACAAAAATAAAAATGTTATTATTTGTGGTGGAACTGGATTGTATGTTAGTGCTGCTTTAATGGATTATCGTTTTTATGAAGATGAAAATAGTGAAACTTATGAAGAATATAGTAATGAAGAATTATATGAAATGGTTTTAAAGAAAAATAAAAATAGTAAAATTGATAAAAACAACAGAGTTAGAATGGTTCGTTTTTTAAATAAGAAAATAACTGATACAGTTGAACCTAAACTACTTTATCCAAACACATTATTTATTGGTCTTACAACAAGTAGAGATAAATTATATGCAAGAATTAATGAACGAGTTGATAAAATGTTTAATGATGGATTAGTTTTAGAAGTAAAGAATCTATATAATAAAGATAAAACTTCTAAAATACTTAATAGAGCAATAGGTTATAAAGAGGTTATAAGTTATTTAAATGGAGAAATAAATGAAGAAGAAGCTAAGGAATTAATTAAGAAAAATTCTAGACATTATGCCAAAAGACAATATACTTGGTTTAATAATAAAATGGACATAACTTGGTTTAATGTTGATTTTGCTAATTTTAATAAAACAATAAATGAAGTAAAAAAATATATAGAAGCTTGTAATAATAAACAAAATATGGTATAAATATTAAAGTGGTGAATTAATTATGCATTCAAAGAAAAAGGGGATAATATTATTACTTAGTAGTTTGTTTTTAATATTTACTAGTTTAGTATTCTTTATAATAGGATGTAATAGTGATTATTTAATTAGTGATATTAATAGAAGATTATCTTTAACTATTTTAATACTTAGTGTTATTCTTTTAATATATAGTATATTTTTACTTATTAGATTTAAGTATAGTCGCGGATTAAAAAAAACAAAAACAATTATATTTTCTACTTTTATAGGAATTTATGCTGTCGGATGTTCTGTATTTTTATTTATTTTATATGGTCCAGTAGATAATTTTCGTACTTGGTTAATTACAACAGCCATGGCTACAATGAATCATCAACATTATTGTAAATGGTTTTATAATGATGATACGATAAATGAAGTTTTAGCTAATAATTATGTTGGTAGAAGTGATAGTGATACTGACCCTAATTTGATAACTTTTGATGAAGAAGTAGTATATGAAAATGAATTCGAAAGAGCAGTACTTGAAAGAGATGAAGATGCTTTATATAAAATAATTGAATTTGAAGTTAATGGTTGTGATGCATACCTTGCAGTTATATATGATGCTAGTAAAATAAGGGTGGGGGTTAGTAAACGTCTTGGTGTAAGTGGCCAATATATTTATGATATGGCCGAGGAACAAGGAGCTGTTTTAGCTATTAATGGCGGAGGTTTTTATGATCCAAATTATAATAGTAATGGTGCCAATCCTTTGGGAGTAACTATTGCTGATGGTAAAATAATAACTGATAACATCTACAGTACTAATAACGGCGGAATAATTGGCTTTGATTTAGAAAATAGACTAGTTTTACTTCGTGATGCCTCAGCTAGAGATGCTCTTGATTATGGTATAAGAGATGCTGTAACTATGGGCCCATTTTTAATTGTTAATGGAAAAATGGTTGAAATGGGTGGTAATGGTGGTTGGGGTTATGCCGCTAGGACTGCGATAGGACAAAGAAAAGATGGTATAGTTCTAATGCTTGTTGTTGATTCTAATGAATTTCGTACTGCTGGAGCTTCAATTCGTGATCTTGCTGAAATTATGCAAAACTATGGTGCTATTAATGCCGCCAACTTAGATGGGGGAACATCTAGTGCGTTAGTTATCAATAATGAACTAATAAATGACCCAATTGATTCAGCCCTAAGACATAAAACTCGGGGAATACCAACGATATTTAAAGTAGTGGAATAAAAAAACTCACATTTTGTGAGCTTTTTTGTATAATAGGAAAGTTATACTTTTTTTAAATAAAATTATTGACATCAAAACAACTGTTTTGGTATACTTGATTTACAAGGAGGAAATTTGGTATGACTACTATTTTAAATGGTTATCAATTTAGATTATATCCTAACAATGAACAAAAAAAGTTAATCAATCAAACTATTGGTTGTTCTAGATTTATATATAATCATTTTTTAGAAGAACGAATAAATGAATATAAAAAAACAGGTATATCAAAAACTTGTTATGAACAAATAAAAGAAATACCACAATTATGTAAAAGTTATCCCTGGTTAAAAGAAGTAGATAGTTGCAGTTTAAGAAATCCTGTATTTGATTTGGAAAATGCATATCATAGATATTTTAGTCAAAATAATGGATTTCCTAAATTTAAAAATAAAGATATAGGTAATAGTTATAAAACCAATAATATTAAAAGTACTTATAAAGATAAAAACTACGAAAGTATTAGAGTAGATTTAAAAAATAGAACAATAACATTACCAAAGTTAAAAGAAGTACCTATCAGAGGATATAGAAATAAAGAAGTCTTTGTCGGTAATATCAAAAGTGCAGTTATAAGAAGAGAAGGGCTTAAGTATTATGTTAGTGTATTAGTGGAAGAGCCACTAATAGAGCAACCATTTCAACCTAGAAGTATTGTAGGATTAGATTTAGGTATAAAAGATTTAATAATAACTAGTCATAATGAAAAGATAGAAAACACCCTAGAATGCGCAAATATTAATAAAAGAATTAAGGGATTACAAAAGGCTCTTGCAAGATGTCAAAAAGGAAGTAAAAATAGAGAAAAAATAAAATTAAAAATAAAACGAGCATATATGAAACTTAAAAATATCCGCAAGCATTTAATCCATGATATAACAAATAAAATAGTTAAAGATAATGATATTATCGTAATGGAAGATTTAGATATTAAAGCAATGTATCAAACAAAAAGTATAGCAAAACATTTAGTGAATATCCCACTTGCAGAAATAAAACGAGTCTTGGAATACAAATGTCTTTGGAAAAACAAAAAATTATATAAAGTAAATAGATATTATCCAAGTAGCCAAGTTTGTTCAGTATGTGAATATCAAAACAAGAAATTAAAAGATTTAAGTATAAGGAGTTGGGAATGTCCTAAATGTGGATATATACATGATCGTGATATCAATGCTAGTATCAATATAATGTTTGAAGGATTAAAAATATATATGCAAAGTTTAATATAAATAAAATGAAAATAGTAGGGTGGCGACCATCCGAAGTTGGTCTGTGGAGAGTCTAAAGGACTTGGTGAAGCAGAAATGCCTTGTAGTGATACAAGGATAGTCAAAAATTTATTTTGACTTTTGTTCATTGAATTCAAGATAGTATAATGGATTAAAGGTATGTTTTATTAATACTTCTCCGGATGTATCTTCTTCATGCATTTTTTCAGTTGTAACTAAAAAGTAGGTATCGAGTAAAAAATCTGTTTGGTCACTAACATCGGGATTTGGTACAGGATCATCCCAAGTTAAATCAATATGTAACCAAGTACCATCAAGATATATGGCATTCCAAATATGACCAGTCTCAGTTTCACTTCCTAAATCTTCAGGAGTAGTAGCTATTTTATAGTTATTATATCCTAGTTTAGTTAAAAATATTGCCATTAAATCGGTATAACCATTACACGTAGCATATCCCTGAAATAAGGGACCAAATGCTGTGTTAGATTCATATTCACTATCTTCATATTCGTTTCTTGTTGTATCATATCTAGTATTATTAATTATATAATCATGAATTGTTTTTAGTTGGTTTTTATTATCCATTTTATCATTAATAATTTCTGCAATTATTCTATCAACTTCTTTATCAATCTCTATTATTTCTTCATCTGTGTATAAATAATCTATTTTCAAAGTAATTTCCCCATTAGTATTTATACTTGTTTTTATATTAGTAAAACTATTAAAAGGATGAACATAATTATTTAAATGAGTTAGTATTAAATCATCACTACTAATAGTTGATACATCATCTAAGCAATCACTATATTCATCTGGACAATAAAAAGTAAACTCATTCCAACCATTATTAATAACACTATAATAAATATTCAATAAATCCTGATAACTATAAGGGATATAATCATCACTTCTTTGAGCAAATAAATAATCTATGTCTTTAGTATATTTATTATTATTTTTTATAACTACAACCGCTTCATTACTAATAAAAGATGCAAGAGCATCAGTTATAGGATTCAAATAAATAAAAGTTATAGCAAGCAATACTATACAAATTATGGGAACAACTATTTTTTTCATTTTATCACCTATAATAATAATATCAAAAAAAAATAAAGTAAACAATTGTTACTTCATATTTTTTATTTTTTGTGTCAATCTAGATTTTTCACGATCAGCAGTATTTTTCTTAACTAAACCTTTACTAACTGCTTTATCCATATATTTTTGAAAGTCTTTAAGCAATTTGTCTGCTGCTTCTTTGTTATTAGCAGCAATTTCTTTTTCACAGTTTTTAATAAGGTTATGTACACGCATTTTAAGTTCATGATTATTTTCTGTTTTCTTAGCTATAACTTTAATTGCTTTTTTTGAACTTTTAATATTTGCCATAATTCGCTCCCTTCTTGTTTTCTTCATTATTTTATCAAATATTAGGTATTTTATCAAGTAATTTTTAATATTCATGAAAAATTTTTAATTATATTCCTTAGTTCGACATAATATTTACCATAAATATAGTATGATATTTTAGGGATGATTATGAAAGCAAAATTTAAAGGAAGAAAAAAAGTGCAAATTTGGGGATTTAAAATATTAGGGGTAATAATAGTAATAATAGCTTCGTTTATACTCTCATTTAAGTTATTATTTGATAATATTGATGTTGAATTAAATAATAATACTTATTTAAATTATTTAGTGGGTTCTTCTTATGGATATTATAATCTTGCTGACATTACTAATTTGTCTAGCACAGAATTTCTTTTAAAATATTCTTTTGGTATTAAAGAATTTAATAGTGGTATAAACGATACTCAGTTAAGTACACCTGTTAATTCAGAGATTGAAGAAGAAATAATTACTAATGATGAACCCTTAGTTTACATTTATAACTCACATCAGACAGAAAGCTATGTTTCAGATTTTTCCGATACTTTTAATATAAATAATACCGTTTATTTAGGAAGTTATATTTTAAAGGAATACTTAAGTGATTTAGGTATTAATGCTTTAGTTGAAGATAATAGCATTGTAGATGTTTTAAATACTAATGGTTGGAAATATAATAGTAGTTATAAAGCAAGTCGAATTTTACTTGAACAAGCTAAAATAGATAATCCAAGTTTAATGTTTTTCATTGATCTTCATCGGGATGCCGGAAGTTATGAGAGGACTACAACAGAAATTGATGGTGTAAAATATGCAAAAATGATGTTTGTAGTAGGTCTTAAACATGAAAACTATCAACCTAACCTAGATTTAGCTAATGCTCTAAATGAAAAAATAAAAGCAATTGATCCAAGTTTAACTAGAGGAGTACTACAAAAGGATAATGCTGGAGCTAATGGTATTTATAACCAAGACTTTGATCCAAATACCATTTTAATTGAAGTTGGTGGTCAGTATAATTATATTGAAGAGGTTAATAATTCACTCAAGGTATTTGCAAGAGTTTTATATGATTATTTGAAAGGAGAATCATGAAAAAAAAGAAAAATTGGTTTTTAAGATTACTTACAATTTTATTTATAATTTTCATTGGCCTATATATTGCATCCATTAGTGGTTATTATGAGGCTTCCCTAGGTAATAAAGTCGCTCTTACAGATGAGGCAATCAAAAGGTTTGAACAAGATGTAATCGAAGGTAAAGCCGTTGATGTTGAAGATTATATATTAGAAGAGCGGGTAGATTATAGTAATACATTTACTGAAGCTGGAGATAAACTAACCGAATCAGTGCAAAAAGTGTTAACTGAAGGTATCGGAGGCATTTGGGATGCAATAAAAGTTTTATTTTTCTAAGTTTTCTGTTATAATAGTTGCAGGTGATTTTATGCAAGATGTAAAGATTAGAAATTTTTCAATTATTGCTCATATAGATCATGGTAAAAGTACTCTAGCTGATAGAATATTAGAATTAACTGGTGCGGTATCAAAAAGGGAAATGAAAGATCAACTTTTAGATAGTATGGATTTAGAAAGAGAGAGGGGTATTACAATTAAGCTTAATACTGTAAGGCTAAATTATAAAGGATATACTCTTAATTTAATTGATACTCCTGGTCATGTCGATTTTTCTTATGAAGTATCTCGTAGTTTAGCCGCTTGTGAAGGAGCATTACTTGTTGTTGATGCTGCTCAAGGAATTGAAGCCCAAACTTTAGCTAATCTTTATCTTGCTATGGATAATGATTTAACTATAATTCCCGTTATTAATAAAATTGATTTACCAAATGCGGATATTCCGAAGGTTAAAAAAGAACTAATCGAAGTATTAGGATTTCGCGATGAAGATATAATACTTTGCAGTGCTAAAACTGGTGAGGGTGTTACTGATATCCTTGATGCAATACTTAGTAGAATAAATCCTCCACAAGTAAATCTGGATTTGCCAACTAGAGCCTTAATATTTGACTCATTTTTTGATTCATATCGTGGAGTAGTTTTACTAGTTAAAGTAGTTGATGGTAAAATAAAAATTGGTGATAAAATTAAAATGATGGCAACGGATAGTATCTATGAAGTCACAGAACTTGGAGTACATACTCCAAAAGCTTTAAAACTAGATGAACTAAAAAGTGGAGAAGTAGGTTTTATCACAGCCTCCATTAAAGATATTAGTTCTATTGCTGTTGGAGATACTATAACTTTAGTAAGTAATCAAGCAAGCACACCAATCAAAGGTTACAAAAAAATGTTGCCAATGGTTTTTTCTGGAATATTTCCTATCGAACCAAATAAATATGATGAACTAAAAGAAGCTTTAAATAAACTAAAATTAAATGATGCATCACTATCTATAGAACCAGAAAACAGTGTTGCTTTAGGTTTTGGTTTTCGTATTGGTTTTTTAGGACTTTTACATATGGATGTAATCATGACTCGTATCGAAAGAGAATTTAATATTGGTATAATTGCGACTTCTCCTAGTGTAATTTATCATGTAACACTAACTAGTGGTGAGATTGTAGATATTGATTCTCCAAATAAAATGCCTGATAGAGCTAAAATTAGTGATATTGCAGAACCATATATTTATACAAGTATAATTACTCCAAGCGAGTATGTTGGACCAATTATGGAATTATGTCAAAACAAAAGAGGAATTTATAAAAGTATGGAATATATTGATCAAACCAGAGTAAATATTCATTATGAAATTCCTTTATCAGAAATTGTTTATGATTTTTATGATAAACTTAAAAGTATTTCTAAAGGTTATGCTTCATTTGATTATGAACTGTGCGGCTATAAATCTAGCAATTTAGTAAAAATGGATATAATGCTAAATGGCGAAGTGGTTGATGCCTTAAGTGTTATTGTTCATAAGGATTTTGCTTATACTAAAGGTAGAGCAATTGTTGGTAAATTAAAAGAGCTTATACCTCGCCAAATGTTTCAAATTCCAATTCAAGCAAGTATTGGTTCAAAAGTTATTGCTAGGGAAAATATCAGTGCCATGCGGAAAAATGTTTTAGCTAAATGTTATGGTGGCGATGTATCTCGTAAAAGGAAATTACTTGAAAAACAAAAGGAAGGAAAAAAACGAATGAAAGTTGTAGGTTCAGTTGAAGTACCGGGGGAAGCTTTTATTGCAGTTTTAAGTGGTGATGAATAATGACAACAATAATGAATAATATTAATAAAATGTTTCCGAGCATAGAAAAAAGATTAGACTTTTTGAGTTTAGTGACTTTAGAATATGGTTTAAGTCTAGATTCTTTAGAAGAACTTTTAGGAGTAGATAAAGAAACTTTATACCAAGAATTAGTTAAAAATAATATTAAATATAATACTCCTCTTTATAGAAGATTTTCTTCTCCTGCTATAAATCAAGAAGAAGCTCGCAGGAAATTTAAAGAATATATTAAAGAATTAACATATGCTTGCATTGATAAAGATGTAGAAAAAATTAGGTCTTTGTTAAGAGAGGTATCAGATAAAGATATAAATGAGTTTGTATCTAGGAAAGTTAAGGGCCAAAAAATAGAAGATGAAGAAATGTTGATGATTTTAAAATATCAAATTAAATATCAATTAAATGCTAAAGAATTGTGTGCTAAAATCAATATGAATTATGCATCTTATAAAAGAAGAGTATTAGTAATAATTGAGAAGTATCCAGAGTACCAAGCGGAATATGATACTCTAGCAAACATCTATTACAAGAGTGAACGGAGTCACCACCATGGCTAAAGCTGTTTACATTCACATTCCTTTTTGTAAAAGTATTTGTTCTTATTGTGACTTTTGTAAGTTCTTATACAATGAAAAATGGGTTGGAGCTTATCTTACAGCATTAAAAAGAGAAATTAAAGATCGCTATATGGATGACGATATTACCACAATCTATATCGGCGGAGGAACTCCTTCAGCTTTAAGTTGTGATGAAATCAAAAGACTTATGGAAATAATAAGTGTATTTAAGACTGAAAACCTAAAGGAATTCACATTTGAATGTAATTTAAGTGATATAAATAAAGAATTACTCTTGCTTCTTAAATACTATAAAGTAAATAGACTTAGTATTGGTATTGAATCATTTAATAAGAAAAATTTAGAATTTATGGAGCGTAGTGCTGATTATAAGGATGCCAAAGAAAAAATCAAACTATGTCGGGAATATGGCTTTAATAATATCAATATTGATTTAATGTATGCAATTCCTGGCGAGACTCTAAAAGACTTAAAGAAAGATTTAGATTTATTTATGAGTCTAAATCCAACTCATATTAGTACTTATAGTCTTATAATTGAAGAGCATACCAAGCTTGATAATATAAATGCTCAAGTTATTGCAGAAGAACTAGATTATGAAATGTTTAAATTAATAGAGAAAAGACTTAAATATGCTCATCACTATGAAATAAGTAATTTTGCTATTAAAGGTTATGAGTCAATTCATAATTTAGTATATTGGAATAATGAGGAATACTATGGTTTTGGCCTAGGTGCTGCAGGATATATTGATGATATAAGATATGAAAACACTAAAAATTTAAAAGAATATTTACTTGGTAATTATGTAAAAAGTAAAGAAATATTAGGTAAAAAAGAAAAGATGGATTATGAAATAATGCTAGGTTTAAGAAAACTTGATGGTATAAATATAAAAGAATTTAAGGAAAAGTATGGTGAAGATATAGAGACTGTTTATAATTTAGCACCACTTTATAAAAATAAAGATTTAATAAAGAAAAAAGGTTATATTTATATCAATCCTAGTAAAATATATATTATGAATGAAATATTAATTAAAATTATTTAATAGATTATTTAAAATAAAATTGACCACACTATAAATGGTGGTAAATGTGTTAGAAGATTTAAATATAGTAAATGGTGAGTTAACTCCCGAATTTGATATTTATAATAATATTTATTCAGTAAGTGTTGCTGGATATGTTGATGAACTGGTAATTGATTATGAAGTAACTGATGGTTATGTTGTTAATGTTATTGATAATCATGATTTAGTTCCTGGAGAAAATGAAGTATACATTCAAGTAATCAAAAATGAAGAAATAAATACATATACTTTACTTGTTAATAAAGAGAGTAGTGAAGCAGTAGTAAATTATGATTATTTATTAGAGCCTTTAGAAGTAGAAGA
Source organism: uncultured Bacilli bacterium (assembly GCA_944332705.1). Taxonomy (GTDB): domain Bacteria; phylum Bacillota_I; class Bacilli_A; order RF39; family UBA660; genus Onthocola_B. The sequence continues at coordinate 32,551 of CALVKM010000008.1, read as the reverse complement.
AGAATTACCAGAGTATGTTGCTCCTTTAATCGGAGGTATATGTTTTTTTATTATATTATGTACATTTTTACTTCTTTTTAAAAAGAAAAAGAAACATAAAAAACCGAATTAAATAACCATGGTTCGGTTTTATAATTCATTAAATAATATACTATATTTATCTAATATATAGTCGTAAATATATTTTTCTTCTCGTTTTACTGATTTAGTATATTTCATCTTCTTTAATTTTTTAGAAAATTGCTTTATATCATCACTATCAAAAAGACCAACTGTTTGTAAAGCTTCATCTAAATTATTATAAGTATCATTCGATAAATCAACAAAATTAATGATTTCATCATTATCATCTAGCTGAATTACTTCAGATTTTTCTATTAAATATGTATGAAGTAGGCCCATAATATCATCTCCTTAAATCTACTATAAGTAAATTATAATTGATATTCTTGATATTGTCAATAGCAATTGATAAAAAAAGTTTATTATTGACTTTAAAACAGAGTATTTTTCTTGTATATCTTAAAACTAGCTTTTTTAATTATGGCGAATTTACCATAATTAAAATCCGGATTATGAATTCTTGGCTTATGTCGAATACTTGTCGAAAACATAAAAAAATGAATAAAAACACAAAAAAACGACGGGATAAAAAACCCGTCTTTTATATCATCAAAGCTTAATTGCTTTGATACTTATATTATATGTATTAAATAGATATTTATACACAAAAAAACTGCTTTATGCAGCTTTTTTATTAAAAGTTCTCGCTTCTCTTGCACTTATGATAACTTTTTCTCCATTAATAGTTTTCTTTTGTAAATTTGGTTTTTGTTTCATTTTAGTTGCTCTTAAAGAATGCGATCTTCTATTTCCTGTTAAAGGTTTTTTGGTTGTAACTTTTGTAGCCATAATTTGCCTCCTTTTTTCTACTTCAAAATTTTACCATTATATCGGACTTTTGTCAATCACTAAACGAAATTTCACATTTAGATAGTTTTTGATAAATACTTTTTGTTTTTTTTCTTTTGAATCCTGTAAATATTAAATCATAAATAATTTCCCAAACGACTACCCAGCCGGCTATTAAGAATAATTCACTTAAAACATCAATTAAATGTTCAGATATTATTATAAAAACTATACCTAATATAAGTAAAAATATTCTAACATAATCATCATATTTATCAATTATATGATATTGTTTTAATTTTTCCTTATAATATCCATGAATTAAGTTAATAGCATTATTCTGTTCATTTTGGTTTAAATTACAATTTATTTTAAGTTCTATTTTTCCTCCTCTAGGCATTAATTTTGCACATTCCATAATATATTCATCTAAATCTCTATTTATGTGTTTTTTATTAAAAGTATTTTCTAATTCTTCTAAATTGTTAATATCTATGTTTATCACTTTATTATCCAATAAAATTATAACACGGAATATAACTTTTGATAAGTGAGTTTCAAAAACTTAAAATAGAAAAAATTAGAAAAATAAAGTTTTAAATAGGGACATACTTATGGAAGTAAAATAAAATTTTAATTTCATAATTTTTGGCTCCTGTCAAGAAATTGCACAAATTTCTCCTGAAAGATTGATTTTTTTTTGGTAGAATGGGAAAAAATAGGGTATGTGATATTCTAAAATGAAGGAGTGAATTAAAAAAATGGAACAAAATATAGGTACCAAAAAATTGGATAAGAACAAAAAAATAATATTAACAATAATTGCTGTGTTAATATTATGTGTTGGTTCAACTTTAGCATATATCATTGCAAGTTTACAAGATGAAGCAAGAGGAAATGCTAGTGTCACAAGTGATACTGTAGATTTACTTAAGTTTGAAATAGATAAAGATATAAGTTTAAATCCAACACAATTTAATGTAGTTGAAGGAGGAGATAATTTATCAGATACTGCAGTAGGTTCAGCAATACTAAGAGCAAATTCAACAAATGATAGTGCAACATATGATTATTATGTTTATTTTCAAATAAATTCTAATGATTATATTTATACAACAGAGACACAAACACCAGAAATAGTACTTACAATAACAGACCCTAATGATAATCCAGTAACAAATATTAGTGGACTAGATTATGTCACAAGTGGTGGAGTATCAGGATTTGATATAACTACTAAAAGTGGATTATATACAGTGGAAGAGCTTTACGAAATCACATCAACATCAAGTATAACTGATACAATCCAAGATTGGACATTTACAGTATCATTCATAAATTTAGATACAAATCAAGCCGAAAATGGAGGAAAAACATTAGAAGCAGAAATAATATTGTCAAGAGAACCCGTATATACACTTGCTAGTTATATAACAAATGAGTTATATACTGGAGTAGATGGAGAAAATGGTCTTTATTATCATGATGGAACAGGTACATATGGAACACTAGAAGCAGGAGACAATTCATACCGTTTTAGTGGTGGGGATTATGAAATAGCAGAGGCTTACCTTGGAACATATAGTCAAATATATGGAGGAGTAATAAAAAGATATTGTGATGGAGTAGAAGATACAACTTTTATACAACAATGTTCCGGAAATATAACCTATGAATTAGCGTATGATAGTAATAATACACAATATGCTACAGTAAATGAAGCGTTAGAACAAGCAGTGAGCGATGGGTATTTAACTGGAGATAATATTAGAAATTATGTCTGCTTTGGTTCAAATGAAACACCATGTCCAGAAGAAAATTTATATAGAGTAATAGGAATGTTTGGAGACCAAATAAGACTAATCAAGGCAAATTATGCAACAAATGCTGAACTTGGAACAAATGGAGATTATTCTAGTGCTGCTTCTACTTTAAATATGTATATGTCTATGGTACCATATAGAGGAAACAATGATTTATCATCGTATTACTGGAATGATGCAAATTATAACTTAGCATATCAAGAAACTGGATATAGAAATGTATGGAGTTATAGTGAGTTAAATACAGTGAATTTAAATACAAATTATTTAAATTCACTAGGTACAACATGGCAAAATATGATAGAGAATACGACATGGTATGTTGGAGGAATAGATTATAATACTGTTATGAGTGGTTCTAATAGAGCAAGTGCAAAAACAATATATGATGCCGAATTAGGAGAAGGAAAAGTAACTACAGCGCCATTTGAACCATACAATGCCAAAATCGGATTAATGTATGCATCAGACTTTGTTTACGGAGCGAATCCAGAATATTGGGGAACAGTTGATTCTAGTAGTCAAGAAACAGAAGCTTTAAAATGGTTCACATCTAATTGGTTAGATCTAGGACTTGTTGATTGGACCGTTTCCCGCAGTTCGGGCGCTTCGAGCAATGCCTGGGGTGTGAGCAGTGGGGTGGGTGTTGTTAACGACGTTGTCGTCAGCGGTGACTTCGGTGTTCGCCCGTCTTTTAGTCTTTCATCTTCGATAACTTTGAGTGGGGGCAGCGGCACTGCCGATGACCCTTTCATAATCCAGGGTTAGGACATTGCTCGTCTTCGCGCCTTTACGGTGCGAGGCGAGCGGGGTGTTTCTTTAGCTAGAATGATAGAATAAAAGTAGTTGAGAAGTTTATGGTAGAACAACATCTAGCGTGTTTGCGCGAAGTGCAAGCATGCTAGTGGGGTCAAATGGTTATCAACACTTCCGCTGGTATAGCGGATACAATACTATACTTGGGTAATCTTATTGATAAACGTTTCCCGCAATTCGGACAATTCGAACAATGCCTGGAATGTGAACAATGGGGTAGATGTTGATAACAACGATGTCGACAACAATGACATCGGTGTTCGCCCGAGACCTTTATATAGTTCTAGGAGTATAAGATTAAGGTTTTATATTGGATGAGATAAAGGACAAAGATTATCCAGGACGAAGTCCAAACATGAAATATGGATGGAGTGTTATACGTAACGCTCCTATACACCATATTAGATATTGTTAATCATCCGCTGGCATAGCGGATATAATACTATGCTAAAGCATCTAATATAAGTATAAATAGTTATTGCTAAACTTTGATTTAATGATGGATGCTAATTATTCAAGACCGAGTATGACGGGATAATATTATATAAAAGATGCAGAATAGGTAGTAATTATTTATAAATGAATTAATGGAGTATAATGAATAAATGTTGTTTGAGACTTTATAAAACTGGTAAGTTTTATAATGCATTTGGGGATGATGGAATAATTCTGCATGAGTTATTAGGTTATAAATATACTGAATATAAGAATTCTGTTGGTTTTCCGGAATCAGCTATTAATAAAGTAATAGTAAAATTAGAAAATGATAAAATATCTTATTGTATATATGAAAAAGATACTTTAGTAAGTGAATATAAAGGGATAGATAAAAATTATAAACAAGTTTTAAATGAATCTTTAAAAAACTATGATTTAGAAAAAAGACTTAATCGAATTAAAGAAAAATTAGGTAGTTTAACTACTAATGAATTGGAAGAAATTATCAATAATTTAGAGAGTAAAATATATGAATAACGATAGATTTTTAATTGTTAAAAATATTAAAAGTTTTATAATATCTTTGGAGAAAATACTTGTTGCAATACCCAAAAAAGATTATTTATCTCGAAAACTTATTTATAAGGAAGCATTAATGCTTCTTGATAGTGTTATTAAAGCTAATTATGAGAGTAATTCAGATAAAAAGAAAGAATATCAAATTATAGCTTTAGCAAAAGTAAATTTATTAGATTTCTTTTTAGAAAGAGCATATAAACTTAGATATATTAGTGAAAAACAAGCAAGTAGTAAAGCAAATGAACTTGTTAATATTAATAAAATGTTATATGCATGGTGTATGAATGAAAGATAATATAACTTTTGTTAATTTGCTTAATATTTATGAAAGTGAAATATCTAAGAATGTAAAAAATAAAAAGAAATTAATTAAGTTTGAAATTAATAAAGTACAAAATATAACTAATATAATTGATATGTTAAATAGTGGTAATGTAGGTCATGAACACTATAATATATTTTTAATATATGAACCTAAATGTAGATTAGTTATGTCTTTAAGTGTTAGAGATAAAATAATTAATCATTTTGTTACTAGATATGCACTTGAGGCAAAACTTACTAAGTATTTAGATTCAAGAAATGTTGCAACGAGAAAAGGCATGGGAACTGATTATGGAATAAAATTAGTAATAAAATATTTAAAACAGTTAAAAAATAAGAACTTTTATATATTAAAAATAGATATAAGTAAATATTTTTATTCCATAAATCATGAAATATTAAAGAATTTATTAATTGATAAATTAGATGGTTATGAATATGATTTAATTTGTAAGATAATAGATAGTACTAATAAAGAATATATTAATTCAACAATTAATAAAATAAAAAAAGATAATAAAGTGGAAGTACCACTTTATTATCATGAACTAGGGCTTCCAATTGGGAATGTCAGCTCCCAGATATTATCTATATTTTATTTATATAAATTAGATCACTATATCGTCCATGATTTAAAACTTAAATATTATGTAAGGTATATGAATGATTTTGTTATTATGGATAATGATTTAGAAAAGTTAAGAAAAGTTAGAGATATTATAATAGATAAATTAGAAAAAGAATATAAGTTAAAAATAAATACCAAGAAAACTAAAATAGTAAGTTGTAGGGAAGGTTTTAGTTTTCTTGGATATGTATTTAAAGCAATTAATAAAAAGTTAGTTATAAAGATAAAAAGAAGTAATTTAGAAAAAATAAAGGGGAGAGTAAAAGAGGTTAGATATTTGTTAGATAAAGATAAGATAAGTCATTATAGAGCATTTTGTTCTATAATGACTTATAGTAATTGTTACAAATATGCTAGTAATATTAAAGTATTAAATTTAATTGATAAGTATTTTTATTATGAAAAATAAATATTTGTTTTTTAAAAAGTTATATAAAAATTATGTAATTATATTAGAAGATAAGGGTATTAAAAAAACTTTTAATTGTGATAAATTATTAATGAAATACATTAATAATTTAGATATTAATTATATAATAATAAATAATAATTTTGATATTATTAAAGTAGATTATAAAGTAAATAATTATAAAAGATATTTAATGATTGAGTTTTTATGTAATTTAATCATTAAATAATCTTTTTTCTTTTTCGGTTTTATTGTATAATCTTGGTAGGTGGTGATTACTTTGAAATTATATGATTTAGTAGATGCAGAAGAGTTATTAAGTACCGAAATAGTTATTGATGGACATTTTCCAGCAATTTATATTGATGAATATGATACTGTGTATTGTTATAATGGTTTAATTAATGATGAACGTTTTATCTTTATGCCAAATGTAGTTTGGTATAAAGATAAAAGACAACATGAAGTTAATGGTTTCTTTCGTATTAAGGATGGCCGAATAGTATTTGAAAAAGAAGTTTTTGGTGGAAGAAAAGTAAAATGTAAAAGAATTGATGCTTATTTGCATTTTCCAATGCCTAGTGATATGTCATATCATATTATTTCTAATTTAGGAGAAGAAATAGAAGAAAAATTAACTAGAGCAATATTTGGTTTAACATATGATGAATTAAACGAATTGCTTAATTGTTTTAACGAAATATTTAAAATATGTCCAATAAATATTTATTCTAGGTATCCAAGAATTACAAGATCTTCTAAAAATAATCATTGTTGTGATATAAGTAATTTATGGATTCCTAGGGAGTTTCCTTATATTACTTTTAATACTAGTAATTATTATTATTCTACTGTTTCTTTATATGGGTTTTATCAAAATATTAATTTTTTAACTCAAAGAAGTATGGATTCATATATATCTAATTTATTTATAAAAGTGGGATTAAATCCAAGTATATTAGAAAGTGTTTTTAAAATTAAAATTGATGGTTATAGGGAATTTCCTGTATATGAATCTTTGGTTATGGAAATATTTTAAAATATATGTTTTTATAGCTTAATTATAAAACATTATGGACATTTAGTTATAAAAATAGTACAATGAATATGAAAAAATATAAGGAGTAAAAATGACAGAAAATAAAAAATTTAAAATATTAAGTTTATTTGCTGGTGCTGGTGGTCTAGATTTAGGCTTTTCTAATGCTGGATTTGAAATAGTGTATGCCAATGAATATGACAAATCCATATGGGAAACTTATGAAAAAAATCATAAAACTCCTCTAGATCATAGGGATATTAGAAAAATAGATTCTAGTGAACTTCCCGATTGTGATGGAATAATTGGCGGTCCTCCTTGTCAAAGTTGGAGTGAAGCAGGTTCTTTAAAAGGAATAAATGATTCAAGAGGGAAACTATTTTATGATTTTATAAGAATATTAAGAGATAAAAAGCCCAAATTTTTTGTGGCAGAAAATGTGTCAGGAATGTTATCTAAAAGACATCAGGAAGCTGTAGATAATTTTATAAGATTGTTTGAAGAAGCTGGATATAAAATGCACATTAAATTATTGAATGCTAATGATTATAATGTTCCTCAAGATAGACTAAGGGTTTTTTATGTAGGCTTTAGGAAAGACTTAAAAATAGATTTTGAATTTCCAAAACCTTGTGATTATAAACCCACTTTAAGAGATGCCATATATGATTTGAAAGATTCAGCTCTTCCAGCTTTATCAAAAAATAAAACAAATGGTAATAAATGTAATGTTCCAAATCATGAATATATGACAGGTTCATTTTCAACTATATATATGTCAAGAAATCGAGTAAGAAATTGGGATGAGCCATCATTTACTATACAAGCTGGAGGAAGGCACGCACCAATACATCCACAGGCACCTAAAATGATTTTAGTTGGAGAAAACAAAAGGATTTTTGAACCAGGAAAGGAGAATTTATATAGAAGATTATCAGTGAGAGAATGTGCGAGAATTCAAACATTTCCTGATGATTTTATATTTTATTATAATGATCTTGCTACCGCATATAAGATGATTGGCAATGCTGTACCAGTTAATCTTGCTAAAGCAGTAGCAGAAAAAATAAAAGAAAGTTTGGAGGGCTTGGACAATGAAGAGTAATATATTAAAAGCAATGAATAATATAACATTATATGGTTCTAATGAATTATTAAAGTTTTATGTGCAAAACAATAGAGCAAATAATATGGGAGATGCTCTAGAAGTATTTGTTAAAGACGTTTTTTGTGATTCGTTTAACTTTAATGACGAAGAGGCTATGGAAAAGTATAATGATGCATTTTCTTATTTAGGAAATGCTAATAATCCACCAGATATTATTATTAGAGGTGGAGATGCAATAGAGGTTAAGAAAATAGAGGGATTTAAATCTATTGCGCTAAATAGCTCACACCCAAAGCGAAAAATATATAATGATTCTCCAATGATTACTAAAAAATGTAAACATTGTGAAGATGATATCGGGGGATGGAGTGAAAAAGATATAATTTATTTTATTGGTAATGTCCAAAAAAACAAATTAAAATGCTTAACTATTGTTTATGGTGATTGTTATGCGGCATCTGATGGGGTATACTTTGAAATTAAAAATAAAATTAAAAATAATATTGAAAAGTTAAATGATTATTCGTTTGTTCCTACTAATGAAATAGGAAAATTAAAAAAAGTTGATCCTCTCGGTATAACTGATTTAAGAATTAGAGAAATGTGGCATATTGAAAATCCAAGAAAAGTTTTTGATTATGTATTGGATAAATTTTATGATAAGAATAAAGAAATGAATGTGTTTTTGATAATGAAAAGTGCGAAATATAATTCTTTTGATAAAGAAGATAGAGAGCTAATTGAAAACAATCCTTTTTTAACAATAGAAGATATTAAAATTAAAAATCCCGATAATCCCACCGATTTAATGGATGCAAAATTAATATATTATTATTTTTAATTTAAAAATAATAATATATTAATTTTTTTCGTTTACTATAAACTTGATTTGCTATATAATAAATTATGAGGTTTAAATTATGTATGTACCACTAAAAGTAGTAACAGATTATAGTATTTTAAAAAGTTTAATTAAAATTAAAGATTTAATTACTTTTTTAAGTGATAAAAAAATAAATGCTTGTGGTATATGTGATGAAAACTTATATGGGGTATTAGAGTTTTATAATGCTTGTTTAAGTAATAATATTAAACCAATTGTTGGTCTAAATATCAAAATAGATAATTTAGATATTTATTTATATGCTATGAATTATAAAGGATATCAAAATCTACTTAAAATACATACAATTAAAGAAACTAGAGAGATAAATATTAGTGATTTAGAAGAGTATCAAGAAAGTATACTAGTAATACTTCCTTATAGTAGTATAACTTTATATAAAAGTTTAAGTTTTTATAAACATTTATATTTAGGATATAGTAATACATTTGAGAAAAATAATGCTTTAATACTTAGTAATAATGTAGTTTATGTGAGAGATTTAAGAGTATTAAATAAAGAAGATACTAAGTATTTAAAATACTTAGATATGTTAAGAAAAGATGATATAAGTATTAATGAGAGTTGTTATTATGAAAGTGTTAGTGATGTAGGTAAACTTGCTGAAATAATTAATTTAATTAATTTAGAAATTCCTAAAAATAATCGATATATTCCTAAGTATTTAGATAAGTATTCTGATGCATTTTTAGAGAAGTTAGCGATTGTTGGACTAAATAAAAGATTAAATGGCAAAGTAAGTGATGTATATATAAATAGACTTAAATATGAGCTAAGTGTTATTAAAAGTATGGGGTTTGTTGATTACTTTTTAATAGTTTATGATTATGTTTTATATGCAAAGAAAAATAATATAATGGTTGGTCCTGGTAGAGGTTCTGCGGCGGGTTCCTTGGTAAGCTTTGCCCTAGGTATAACTGATATTGATCCAATTAAATATAATTTGTTATTTGAGCGTTTCTTAAATCCATCAAGAGTTACTATGCCTGATATTGATATTGATTTTGATGCCACCAAAAGAGATTTAGTAATTGATTATGTTAGAAGTAAATATGGTGAAAAAAGGGTAGCTTTAGGACTAACATTTAATACTTTAAAGAGTAAACTCGTAATAAGAGAAGTAGGAAAGTTACTAAAAATTGATTCAGATTTAGTTGATAAATTTGCTAAAGTAATTAATGCTAGTATGAATTTAAATGCTAATTTAAATAATGAACTTGTAAAAAAATATCTACATAACTATCCGGAATTAAAAAATGTTTATAATATTTCTTTAAAACTTGAAGGGTTAAAGAAGAATACTTCGACTCATGCAGCGGGAGTAATTATATCAAGTGTTGATATTGATGAAGTAATACCAATTCATATGAGTAATAATACCGTGCTTACCGGAGTAACTATGGAATATTTAGAAGATATTGGTCTTTTAAAAATGGATTTTTTAGGCCTTAAGAATCTGACAACTATTGCTAGTATCCTTAATTTAATTCATAAAAATGTCTTAAAAGATATTGATTTAGAAAAAAGTGAAGTTTATAAAATGTTATCAAGTGGCAAAACTGATGGCATATTTCAATTAGAAACTCCCGCGATGCATGATTTAGCATTAAAATTAAAACCCAATTCTTTTAAAGATTTGGTTGCATTAATTGCTTTAGGTAGACCTGGTCCCAAAGATCAAGCAAATAGCTATATCAAAAGAAAAGAAGGGATAGAAAGTGTAACTTACTTACATCCAGATTTAGAACCAATTTTAAAAGAAACTTATGGCATAATTATTTATCAAGAACAAATTATAGCCATACTCACTAAATTTGCGGGTTACACTTTAGCTGATGCTGATATAGTAAGAAGAGCAATATCGAAGAAAAAAGAAGACGCATTAAAAAATGAAAAAGAAAAATTTATCTCTTCATCTATAAAGCGAGGTTATAAGAGTGATATAGCAGAGGAAATATATAACTTAATAGTAAAGTTTGCAAGCTACGGATTTAATAAATCTCATTCCGTTGCTTATGCGCGGGTTGCATATGAGCTTGCTTATTTAAAATGTTTTTATCCAATGTATTTTATTGTAGAAGAGTTAAATAATTCAGTAGATGCTACTAAAAATACTTATTATTTTACTTATTTAAAAAGTGGGGGAGTAAAATTATACAAACCAAGTATTAATAATATTTATGATAATTATTATATTGAAGAAAACATTCTTGTAATGCCTTTATGGGTTATTAAAAATATAAATAAAGATATTGCTAAAAAAATAATTGAAAATCGGGGTAATGGATATAGTGATGTCTTTGATTTTGCTATTAAAAATAAAGAGTTTTTAACGAGTGCTTTAATGGAGATATTAATTAGAGCAGGTGCCATGGATGAATTTAATGTAACTCATCAAACTTTAATTAATGCTCTTGATAATATCTTTAATTATATGAGTCTTGCAAGTGATGATTATACCCCAGAAAAACCAATTTTAACCGAGTATCCAGAATACTCTAAAGATATACTAATGACTGATGAAGTAAATAGTTATGGTTTTTATATAACAAATCACCCCGCAAGTAAGTATGTCGGTAGTAAATATATGAAAATGGCAAGTATCAATAAATATTTATTTAAAAATGTTACTTGTGTGGTTTTGGTTGATAAAATTAGAAAAATAAAAACTAAAAACAATGAAGATATGGCCTTTTTTGTTGGTAGTGATGAAACTGGTTTTAATGATTTTACAGTGTTTCCAAATGTATATCCAGAATTTAAAGAAATTAAAGAAAAAGATTTAATACTAATTTCTGGTAAAGTCACAAAGAGGTTTGACAAATGTCAGATTATAGTTAATAATATAAAAAGAAGTAGGTGATATAATGAGTGCAGATTTAAAAAGATTTTTTGATAGTATTAGTTTTTCTGGCGAAGGCTTTGAAGATGCTACTTTAGATAAAGTTGTTTTAAAGAAAAAAGAAGAAAAATTTATAGTTTATATAAAAAATAAAGATGTAATTAGTGTTAACAATGTTAATCAATTATTTTGGTGTGCTAGTAATGGTATTAATAATGAACTTGCTTGCGTTGTCAATTTAGTTTATGAAAATGTTACTTTTGAAGATATAAAAAACTATTTAGATTATTTTATTGATGAAATAATTATCAGAAGACCTTCGATGATTGGTATTAAATCAAGTGAAATTGAAATAAATGGGGATACTTTGTATTTTGAAGTTCTAAATGAATTTGAACGCGGTGGTTTACTTCATGAAGCTCCCTCTATAATAAATAATTTAAAAAGATATGGTTTAGGAAAGTACAAATTAGATATTTTAATTAGAGAAGATTTAAGAGAAACATTAAGAGAAGAAATAAAACATGATAAAAATACAGTAATTAAAGAAGAAGACTCTCCAGTTATTATGGGGCGTCACATGGATGGGGCAGTAACACAGCTTAATAACATTCTTGGAGAAGTTCGTAATATTATTGTTGAAGTATATGTCTTTGGTAAAGAAGTTGTCGAAAGACAAGGTAAAAAAGGTCCAATATTTATTATGAATCTTAAAATCAGTGATAAAACTGATAGTTATCTTATGAAAATTGTTAAATTTGATGAAGAAGAATTTGAACCATTGAATAAAAAAATCAAAGAAGGTAAATGGTTTAGAATTCATGGTAATATGGAAATGGATGCTTATTTGAAGCAAATGGTTCTAAATGCTAAAAATATTGAAGAAATTCCTAGTAAAGATGTCAAAGTTACCGATAATGAGGAAGAAAAAAGAGTAGAGCTACATGCTCATACCATGATGAGTGCAATGGACGGCTTAATTGATGCAAGCTCTTTAGTTAAATTTGCCGCAAAACTTGGACATAAAGCCGTTGCTATAACTGATCACAATTGTCTGCAAGCTTATCCTGATGTTTATAATACTGTTGCTAAACTCAATAAAGGTAAAGAAGATAAAGATAAATTTAAAGCTTTATATGGAGCTGAACTTAATGTTGTAGATATTGAAGCAAATATAGTATTTAATAATAAAGAATATAATCTATTTGACCAAGAATATGTTGTATTTGATACGGAAACAACGGGACTTAATAGTGGAATTGATCAAATGATTGAAATTGGGGCCGTAAAGGTTAAAAATGATGAAATTATTGAGAGATTTGATGAACTTATTGCCTGCGATCATCCTCTACCAAATATTATTACCGAACTTACCAATATAACTGATGAAATGCTTGAAGGTAAAGATAGTGAAGAAAATGTTACTAAAAGGTTCCTGGAATTTGTGGGAGACTTGCCAATGGTTGCTCACAATGCCCAATTTGATATCGCTTTTGTATCTAGTGCGATGAAAAAATATAATCTGGGTGAATTTAAAAATACTGTTATTGATACTATGGGTATGGCTCGTAATATGTATCCAGAATGGCGCAATCATAAACTTTCAACTTTAGTTAAAAACTTAAATGTAGAATGGGATGAAGATAAACACCATAGAGCTGATTATGACTGTGAAGGTACCAGTAAATGTTTTTATCAAATGTTATATCAATTAAAAAGAGAAAATGTTAATACTACTATAGCTCTAGAAGGCTTAGCTGATAAAGAAAATGCGATTAAATTTGCTCGTCCTTTCCACTTAACAGTAATTGCTAAAAATAAAGTTGGTTTAAAAAACTTATTTAAAATTATTAGTTTAGCTAATACTAAATATTTATTTAAAGGAAAAGATGCGAAGATGCCAAGAACTGATTTAATGAGTATGCAAGAAGGACTCCTTATTGGTAGTGGTTGTATCAATGGGGAAATTTTTGAAAAAGGTATTGGTATGAGTGATGATGAATTAGTTGATGCTATGAACTTTTATGATTATATTGAGGTCCAACCGGCATCATGCAATTCCCATTTAATTGGACCTGATAAAAAATTTCATAATATCGTAGAATATAATGGCTATGTTTCAAGACTAGTGAAAACTGCTAAAAGGATGGGTAAATTAGTTGTAGCTACTGGGGATGTTCATAATTTAAGACCAGAAGATTTAATTTATCGCAAAATTATTGTTCATCAAAAAACTAATGGTAAAATTCATCCATTAAATAGAAGTGATATTGAACTACCTAATATGTACTTTTTAACAACTTCCGAAATGCTTGAGGCATTTTCATTCCTAGATGAAGATTTAAGACGCGAAATAGTTGTTACTAATCCGAATATTATCGCTGATATGTGCGAAGAACTACAAATCATTCATGATAAATTATATACCCCAATATTAGAAAATTCTGCTGAGACTACTAAAGAAATGGTTTATAATAAAGCTCATGAAATATATGGAGATCCCCTTCCTAAAAATATTGAAGAGAGACTCGAAGCTGAACTTTCTGGTATCATCGGCGGTGGCTTTGATGTAATTTACTTAATTGCTGAAAAATTAGTTAAGAAGAGTAATGCTGATGGTTACTTTGTAGGATCCCGTGGTTCTGTTGGTTCATCACTTGTTGCAACCATGATGGGAATAACTGAAGTTAATGGCCTTCCTCCGCATTATGTTTGTCCAAAATGTAAGAAATCTTATTTTGATGATGAAGAGGGCCACCCTTTAACAGAACATTATGATTCCGGTTATGATATGCCTGATAGGATTTGTGAGTGTGGTACGAAGCTTAAAAAAGAAGGTCAAGATATGCCTTTTGCTACATTCTTAGGCTTTAAAGCCGAAAAAGTTCCTGATATCGATTTAAATTTCTCGGGAGATAATCAAGCTGATGCTCATAATTATGTTAAAGTCTTATTCGGTGAAGATCATGCTTATCGTGCGGGAACTATATCTACTGTTGCTGATAAAACTGCTTTTGGTTATGTTCGGGGATATTGCGAAGATAAAGGTATCATTATGAATAATATTGAAATTGAGAGAATTGCTCTTGGTTGTACCGGAGTTAAAAGAACTACTGGTCAACATCCCGGAGGAATTATCGTTATTCCGCAATATATGGATGTTTTTGATTTTACTCCTTACCAATATCCTGCTGATGAACCAGATAGTACTTGGTATACAACACATTTTGATTTCCATGCTATCCATGATAATGTCCTAAAACTAGATATTCTCGGACACGATGATCCAACAATGCTTCGGTATTTAGGTGATACAACAAAAGTAAATATTCTAGATATTCCTTTTGATGATAAAAATGTCATTAGTTTATTTACATCCCCAAAAGCCTTAGGAGTTACTGAAGATGAAATTTTATGTAAAACTGGTACTTTAGGAATTCCCGAATTTGGAACAAACTTTGCTATCAACATGCTTTTAGAAATTAAACCAACCCATTTTGCGGATTTAGTAAAAATCGCAGGTCTTGCTCATGGTACTAATGTATGGCAAGGTAATGTGCGTGATTTAATTGTAAATAATGTTGCATCATTTAGTGAAGTTGTAGGGTGTCGTGATGATATTATGGTTAGTTTGATGAATTACGGTATGGAACCATCTGCAGCTTTCAAAATTAGTGAATTCGTTCGTAAAGGAAAACCTAAGAAAGAACCTGATAACTGGATTCCTCTAGCTTCACAAATGCGCGAATATAGTGTGCCTGAATGGTTTATTGAATGTTGCCGTAAGATAGAGTATATGTTTCCCAAAGCCCATGCTTGTGCTTATGTTATGATGGCTTATCGGGTTGCTTGGTTTAAAGTATATTATCCACTTTATTATTATTCCGCATTTTTCTCAATTAGAAGAAGTGACTTTGATGTTTCCGCGATGCTTGGTGGTTATGATGGCATAAAAAGACGCCTTGCGGAAATTAAAGAAAAAGGATTTGGAGCTACCGCCAAAGAACAAGCTGTTGGCGATACTCTAGCAGTAGCTTTAGAAATGCTTGCTAGAGGCTTTACATTTAAAAACATCGACATTGAAAAATCTTTAGCTAAAACATTTTATATTGATGAAGAAAATAAATGCTTGTATCTACCATTTATGGCAGTTGATGGTCTAGGTGAATCAGTTGCTAATAAAATAGTAGAAGAAAGAAGTAAGAAACCATTTTATTGTGTTGAAGATTTTCAAACCCGTGGTAAAGTAAATCAAACAACCGTTAATTCTTTAAGAGAACTTGGTGTATTTGAAGGGTTACCAGAATCTGCTCAATTAAGCTTGTTTTAAAACTGGATTTTTCCAGTTTTTTCTTGATTTTTAGAGATTTTCGACAAATCCTGAGTTTATTCGACATGCATCGACATGCCTCGACAAAATAAACTCTTGACGGTTATTTTCATGTTATGTTAGGATATATTACCATGAAGTGGGATACTTCATGGAAAAGAGGTTTGTATGAATACAAATAGAAAAATTAAAATTAAACAAAATCGTAGGGATAGAATATTGAGTGGTAAATATCCTATAATGCTTGATGATCAAATATTTAAGAACGTATTTAGGCATAAGAAAATGGCTAAGTACTTACTTGATGCATTAGGTGATTATTTACATATTAATTTAAAATATGGAAGTATAAAATGTGAACCACAGAAATTAGATATGGCAGATAGCATATTAAAACAAGATTACTATCGGGATATTGTTATAACAACAGATACTGGAGATATATTATTATTTGAATCATATACAACATTTGGATTAAAGCAATATAGAAAAAGTGAAGCATATTTAGATAAAATATCATCAGGTAGGTTTGAAAAAAATAATAAAGATAATTTTACAGAAGATAATAAGGTAATATGTTTTAATTTTGTTTCTAAAAAAGGAACAAAGAAAAATTTTGTAAAAAAATATGGAGTAGTAGATTTAGAAACATTAAAAGAACCATATAAAAAAATAAATGATTATAAACAAATGTATATAATATTTGTTGACTCATATGAAACTGGGGTGTATAATAAAGATGAAAGGTTATTAGGAATACTGGATTTTATGAATAGAAAGACAATGAGTGAGCTAGAAAATTTAGCGAAAGGAGGAAACTGGTTTATGGAACAAGCATTAAAATACATACAATCATATTTAGATAATGATGCAAATAAAGGGTATGGATCACAATATGATTTAGATGTTGAAATAGCTCGAGAAGAAGGCGAAAAAGTTGGAAGAAAAGCTGGAATCAAAGCTGGTATTAAGTCTGAAAAAATGTCTACGGCAAGGAAAATGTTAGAAAAAGGTATGGGCTTATATTTAACTGCTGAGCTTACTGGTTTATCTGTTGAAGTACTCGAAAAATTAAGATGATATGTTTAAAGCAGAATAAAGATTATTGTTTCTTTTTTTGTTTTTTTATTAATTAATTAATTCAATTATTTTTATTTAGTCATACCCAAAGAAATTTGACACATTTTACATTAAAAACAATAAAATTTTGATTAATTTATTTACAAAAACTTTATTAATTGATATCCTATTATTAGGAGTGATTATTGTATGGAAAAATTTATTGGAAAAAAAGAGGGTAGGTTTTATATAATTGCTTTAGTTATAGTAGCACTTTTATGTTTTGGGACTATAGGTTATTTAATATATGATGAATTTGCAAAAGAAGATGAAGTAGAAAATAATGATAATAATCAAACAAATGAACAAGTAAAGAGAGAAGAAATTGATGATAAAACATTAAGTTCTTTAAATAGCATAATTGAGAATGAGTTATATGTCTTATGGAATAAAGAAAATATTAATGAAATAACTAATCAAGAAAGACTTCAAGTAGCCTTACTTAAATTAGCAGATTTTTTAAATGCTATCCATTATTCTTATCTAGATACATTTACTGCAGTTGATTTAGAAGAGGCCTTTAAACAAACTAGCATAGGTTATTTATCACTTACTCATGAGACGATTCATCCCTTTATTAAATTAAGTGTATTCAATGAAGATGGTTTTATTTACAATGAAGATGAAAAAATATATACCAATGCTATATTTGGTTCAGGTTCAAGTGTAATACAACCTTATGAATCATTATTAAAAGAAGCTTATTATGAGGATGGTTTATACTATATATCTTATAAATATATTTGGACAATTACACCAGATATTGGTCCAGCATATTATGATTTATATTATTCTTATAGTGATGCTTATAACCATGAAAATTCTTACTTTTCTGGAGATGATACAACTGGAGAAATAAAAGAATATATAAATAATAATTTAGATATTATTAAAGAAAATACTGATACATATAATTATGTATTTGAAAAAGATAATAATAACTTTGTTTTAATAGATTTTAGTAAAGGAGAATAAAAATTATGGAAGAAAAGAAGAATACAAAATTCATTGTAATTATAGTAATATTAGTTATATTATTATTTTGTAGCATTGGTTATATAGTGTATGATAATTTCATTAAAGAAGATGAAATAGTAGAAAATAATGATAAAAACCATGATAATCAAAATAATGAACAAAATGATAATAAGGAAGATAAATTAAGTGAAGAAGAGTTGGATGAATTAGGATTAGAATTATTTGACAGAACAAATATAGTGTTAACAAGTACTTCTGGAGATTATGTTTTTTATCAAGAAGATGATATAACATATGATGATTTAGCGAATAAAGATAAATTGGAATATGTTTATAGGCAAATACCAAATAGTGAAAAGGTATTTAATCCCAATGATGCTTATGATAGTTCTTGTATTGATACAAATACTTATCAGTATACTTGTTATTATGAAAAAGTTTCGACAGACATATTTGAAAAATATTATCATAAAATGTTTGGCTCTGATAAATCGGTTAATTATGAATGGTTTTTAGCAATTATTGATAATTTCTTAAAATGTGAAAAAGAAGAAAATGAACTTGTTTGTTATCCAACTGATGCTGGTGGTGCTTTAAGCTTTAGATCTTATATAAAATATAATCATACTGAACAAGACGGTAATGATTTATTGATATATGTTAATTTTTTAGTTGGAGAAACTGATGGTGTTTATAGCGATTTAAAACTTCAAAACAGACTTGGAGATAATGATTTGCCAGTTACTCCAGATAATATATTTGATATATATGGTAATAAAGCAGGATTATATAAATTAACATTTAAGAAAGATAGTAATGATAATTACTATTGGTATTCATCAGAGATTGTTAAATAAAATGGACTTTAGTCCTTTTTATTTTGGAAGAAAATTGTTATAATTATTTAGAAAGAAGGTTTTGCTATGGATTTATTAATACCTGATGTTTATCAAAAAAGTATTTATTCAATTAATTATAAAAAACTTAAAAAAAATGGCATTAAATGTTTATTATTTGATTTAGATAATACAATTGTGCCTTGTAAAGAAAAAGAACCAGACCAAAAATTAAAAGAATTATTTGCTTGTTTAGAAGAAGATTTTAAGGTAATAATAATATCTAATAGTAATAAAGAAAGACTTACACCATTTAAAGAAAAGTTAAATGTTGATGTAGCTTTCAGTAGTAGAAAACCTTTTAAGAAAAAATATAAAAAAATATTAGAATTATATCACTTTAAAGAAAGTGAAGTTGCTTGTGTAGGGGATCAATTACTTACCGATATTCTTGGAGCTAATCGTATGGGATTTACTAGTATCTTAGTAAATCGAATGGCTAGATATGAGTTTTTTCCTACCAGAATCAATCGTTTTATTGAGCGTTTTTTCTTGAAGAAACTTGCTCGAGAAAACATTTTAGTTGCGGGTGAATATTATGACTAAGAAATGTTTAGGTTGTGGAGCAACTTTACAAGATAGTGATTCAAGAATTTTGGGTTATACCCCAAAATTAAGTAATGATTTATGCATGCGTTGTTTTAAATTAAAGCATTATGGCGAAAATTTAAATAATAGTAAAGTACAAGATAATGATAATATTATAAAGTTTATTAATAATAAAAAAAGAACAGTCTTATTTTTAGTAGATTTTTTAAATATTAATAGTGAAGTAATTAAATACTTTAAAAAAATAAAAAATACTAAATATTTAGTTATTACTAAAAGTGATATAATACCTAAAAATATTATAAAAAGTAAATTAGTTGAAAATATTAAAAGAGTATATGAAATAAATGAAGATATAATACTTTGTAGTGCACTATCAAAAGAAAATATTAATGTGTTATTAAATATTGCTGAAGATACTAGGGTAATACTATGTGGTCTTACTAATATGGGTAAAAGTAGTTTAATAAATAAGATGATTGGTAGTGATATAACTGTAAGTAATAAAGAAAATACAACTCAAGAATTTATTGAAGTTGCATCATTTATTGATGCTCCAGGATTTGTAAGTAACTATAAAGTATTGGTGGCTAAAACGGAGATTAAACCAATAACTTATCAACTTAAAAGTAAATATTATTTATTGATTGATAAGTATATTTTAGCAAGTGATAAAGATATTAATATAACTTTGTATTTACCAAATAATATTTCAGTAGAAAAAAGAAGAAAAAAAGAAGAATATAATTATAATTTAAATATAAATAATAACGAAGATTTAGTTATCAAAGGTCTGGGCTTTATTAAATTTAGTAGTGAATCTTGTATTTTTATAAATAATTCTGAAATTGAGATTAGATCATCAATAGTAGGAGGTAATAATGAAAATTAGAGTAATGGATGAGATCTTAGCTAATAAAATTGCTGCTGGTGAGGTTGTTGAAAAATGTGCATCAGTGGTAAAAGAACTAGTTGAAAATGCCATTGATGCGGGCTCTACTCATATCAAAATTAATTTAGAAGATGGGGGAATTAAAAAAATTGAAGTAATTGATGATGGCTTTGGAATGGATAGGGATGATGCAAAACTTGCATTTGCGAGACACGCCACTAGTAAAATATATAAAGATGATGATTTATATTTTATCGAAACTTTAGGGTTTCGGGGTGAAGCACTAGCTAGTATTGCAAGTGTATCCGAAGTAAACATGCTAACTTGTAGCGGGGAAGTTGGAACCCACGTCCATATTAAAGGTGGCCTTATGGATATAGTTGAAGATGCCCAGGCTCGTATTGGTACAACTATTACAATTACTAATCTTTTTTATAATACTCCAGCAAGACTTAAATATTTAAAAAGTGAGATTACGGAAGCTAATAACTGTATTAGATATATTGAAAAATTAGCTTTATCCAAACCTGATATTGCATTTACTCTAACAAATAATGATAGAGTAGTAGTAAAGAGTAGTGGTAGTGGTAATTTGCTTAAATGCATACATGAAATTTACGGTTTAAATACATCTAGTAATATGTTAGAAATTGCATCTAGTTCTGATGACTTTGAAATATCTGGTTTTGTTTCTAAACCCAGTGTTTTAAAGAAAAATAGAAATCATTTAAATACAATTGTTAATGGGAGAGTTGTAAGAAACAATGATTTAAATAGAGCTATAAATGATGCATATAACACTTATAAACATGAAGGTTTTTATCCAGTAGTGGTTATAAATATTGAAACAGATCCCACATTAGTTGATCCAAATATTCATCCAACTAAACAAGATATTAAGATAAGTAAGATTGAAAACTTAGAAAAATTATTATATAATACTATTAAGAAAGCATTGTACGATAATTTATTAGTACCTAATGCTTTAGTTGATGAATCCTTAAATGCTGTAAAGAGTAATTTTGATGAATATAAATATGTAGTAGAAGAAAATACTAATACTACAATTATTCAAACAAAATTAGATTTTGCAACTCCTAAGGATATTGAAGATATAAGTGAAGAGAAAAATACGGAATTAAAAACGTTAAACTTATATCCTATAGGTCAAGTTCATGGAACCTATATTATTGCCGAAGATGAAGATGGTATGTATATACTCGATCAACATGCGGCGCATGAGAGAGTTAATTATGAAATGATAAAGAAGAAGTTTCATGATAGTGAGGTTACAATAACTGAAATGTTAGTTCCTTTATCTATTGAACTATCTACAAGTGATTTTAATACATTTATGGAAAATAAAAGTGTTTTAGATGAACTAGGATTTAAAATAGAGGAATTTGGAATTAACACAATAGTTATAAAAGCTCATCCAACTTGGCTTACTAAAAACTTTGAAGGGGACAACTTAAGAAGTATTATTGATTTAGTTATTACGAGTGGCAAGAATTTTAATAAGGATCGTTTTTTAGATAGTTTAGCTAAAATGGTTTCTTGTAAAATGAGTGTTAAAGCTAATGAACACTTAAGTTTTGCAGAAATGGATAAATTATTAAAAGATTTAGTTAAATGTGATAATCCTTACAATTGTTGCCATGGTAGACCTTCAATAATGCGGTTTTCAAGTTATGATTTAGAAAAAATGTTTAAAAGGGTGATTTAGAGTGCTACCAGAAAGAAGAAAAAAATTAATATTTACTATTGTTGCTATAATTGGAGTTATATTAGTTATTATAATTATGTATAATTTAGCTAAATACATGCACAGTCGCAGTACAGAAGAAGTGATATATGATGATCCTTATCCTGAAGTGTATCCTTATTATGGTGTTACTTATGATGATGAAGGAACATATCGTTTGCAAGGATTAAGTGCTTCATTTGCAGAGGAAGATTTAGGTATAAGAATATTTTTTCCTATCAATAATTTATTCTGGCGAAATAACCATTTAGTATTTTATTCAGATGCCACTAATGAGCTTAGGTATAATAGTGAAGATGAAGTATATACTTTATATGAACTAGATACGCTTTATAGTAATAATATTGATATAATTGTTGCTGGTGATACTTTAATAATGGTTGAAGATAATACTTTAAGTTATCGTGATATTGATAGTGAAGAAGTAGTTACAGTAAATGAAAATTTAGTAAGTGAAAAGGTCTTATATCAAAATAATAAATTATATTATATAGTAGCTGCAGGTGTTTATGAATATGATATGGAAAATGGTAGTACTAGACTAGTTATGATTAAAGGATCTAGTACTAATCAAGATATAATAGCTATTAATGATAATTATTTAATAATCCAAAATGATAGTGAATATTTTGTTTATGAATTAGATAGTAGTAATATTTCTAGTATCAGTAATGATTTAGAATATGATGATGCTTTGTTTATTGCTTTAATGGGAGATTATTTTATCTATCAAATTAATACTGAAGATGGTTATGTTTTAAGAACATATAGTTTAGAAATTAATGATGATGTTAATCGTAATTTTCAATTAAGCTATGAAGAAGTTACTAATTCTTTTGGCATTAATGATGATTACATTTATGCTGAGTTAGCAGATGGTGATACTACTAGAAATGTAATTATAGGTATGCGTGATGGAAGAGTTATTAAAGAATTAGATCATAGATATAGAGTAATTTTGGAGGTGCCAAATGAAGAAGGAAATTAATTTAAACTTTTTGCCGGAGCATTTAGATGAAGATATCACATTTCCAGAAGAGTTTTATGAAAATACGGATATTATAAGACTTGAAGATATTCATATAACGGGAAAAATTGATTATAATTTATCTGATGAAATTGAAGCTAATATTCGCATTACAGGCAAAATGATTTTAAAAGATGCAATAACTTTAGAAGAAATTTCTAAAAATTTAGATATTGAGATAGATGAAATGCTAGAAAAAACTGCAAAATATTATAAAAAAGAACAAAATACTCTTGATAAACTTGAGTTTTTGTGGGAAAATATTGTACTAGAGGTTCCCATTAGTTTAACCAATAGTTCTGGAGTTAAATTAAAAGGTGAAGGATGGGAATTAAATCAGGAAAAAGATGATGTTAATCCTGAATTAGCAAAGTTAAAAGATATATTTAAAGGTGGTGAATAAATATGGCAGTTCCTTTTAGAAGAACTAGTAAGACAAAGAAAAGAATGCGTCGTACTCACTTAAAAAAGAGTGTTGGAGCACTTACAACTTGTCCAAAATGTGGAGCAACTCTTAGACCTCATAGAGCATGTACTAAATGTGGATATTATAAGGGTGAAGAAGTTATTAAAATTGATAACGAAGAAGCAAAGTAAGTCTAATTTTGGACTTATTTTTTCTTGCATTTAATTATTATCTGTGATATTATTATACTAGTGAGGGATTTAATATGAATGAAGAAATTTTTAATTTATTATCAGAAAATGGTTTTGTTATTAATAAATCAACCGATTTTATAAGGGCAATTGAAGGCCAAAATATGGTCGATGTAATTCAAAATTTAATTCAATTAGAAAAAAGAGCTAATAGTCCTTTTGATGTTTTAAGTTTCAGCAAAAGCTTTATGGAGTCTACTCAAAAATTAGATGATATTGTTAAGAACGATAATTTTGCTAATTTATCTGATAAAGCTAATATTAATAGATATCATGAACTAGTAGATAGCTTAAAAAGTAAGTTTAATTTTGTTGCGGAATATATTGCTGCTGAAAAAAATTATAAACATCATGAAGATGAATATTTTAAAATAAAAAATGAATTAAATACTATAGATTTCAGAAAAGATTTATCTGGAGCAATGAAAACTCGTGAAACTATTAGATTAATGGAAGCCAAAGAAATCTATGAAAAAACTTATCTAGAAGCGGTTGATTATTTTAATAAACAAAAAGAAAATTATAATCAAAAAATGCAAAATTTTGATTTAAATGCTTTTAAAAATCCATTATTACAAGAAATTAATGAACTTGGAACAGTTTTACAAAGTTTAGCTTTGAATTCTGAAAATAAAGCTACTGTTGAAAGTTTAATAAGTGAAATGCGTAATAGCATAGCTTATTATGGCTTAGATAAAGTAAAAAGTAAGAGTGAATTTGAAAACTTATGTAATAAATATTCTTTATTATTTGTTGGTCGTGATAAATCAATGTTAAATGAAGATGAACTTCACTTAAATGATAAAGATGAAAGTTTTTCTGAAACAATAGATAGCACTCATAGTATTTTTAGCCCAACAGAAGCAGAAGTAAAAGAAGAAGTAATCAAAAAAGAAGAACAAGCTAAAAATCCAATTTTGACTAAAACTAAAGAAGGCGTGTTAAATTGGTTAGTTAATGAATTAAAAAAATTAAATCCTGATGCTACTTTTGAATTAAAAGATGCAACAGATTACAAATATGATGCTTTAATAAACTGTGATAAAGAATTAAATACTTTAAGACTTCCAAATGGTTATTATTATACTTCAACTTCTATAACTAATAGATTTAGTGCTGAAGAAAATGTATTAAATGTTGAGTTTAAAACATTAAAAGAACAAAGAGTTGCACCTCAAGTTGTAGAAGAAGTGGCACCTATAGTAGAAGGTGTTCAACCAGTTGAAGCACCAAGCATTGAAAATGAACTTCCAACACCTCCAGCAATTGCCTTGCCAGAAGCTTTAGAAGAAAACAAAGAAGAAATAAATTCAGTTCCTAAACATGATATATTTGAAGAAATAAATGAAAACGTAAATAAAGCTGTTAATGATGAAATGCTAGGAGATAAACTTAACAATGCTCCAGAAGTAGTTGGAGAACCAGTAGAGGAAAATAGTAGAATTCCTGATGGTAAAAAGTTGAGAGTAACAAAGACAAGAAGAGCAATCCTTTCCCCAACAGTTAAAAAAATATTAGTTGGTGGTGGATTAGCTAGCGTAGCTGCGACATTCTTAGGACCAGCATTTTTAGGTGCAGGTGTTATTGGTACAATTACTGCGGCATCTGTGGCAGCAATTGGCAATATACTTAGAGATGATGATTACGATGAACCTAATTTAGATAAAAACAATATTCCTAAAAATGCTTCTGAATTAAAAGCATTTGGACAAAATATAGTTAACAGCTTCAAAAGAAAAATGTCTAAAAAGAATCAAGAACAAAGTTTAGATGATGTTGGTGATTTAGACAGACAAGTTGAAGAAATGGTTAGTAGAGGGAGATAAATTATGAAGGTTGATACTGTGATTACTTTAGAAAATGATGTCAATTGCTTACTTTTAGAAAAAGCAACACTAGAAGATAAAAATTACTTTTTATCAGTAGTTTTAACCGATACCGAAGAACCTAGTGATGAATATGTCATTTTACAAGAATTAATCGAAGATGATGGCGAATATGTTATTAAAGTAACAGATGAGCCAACAGTTGCAAAGTTAGTAAATCTATTTACAATAGATTTAAGTAACACAGCTGCAGGTATTACAAAAAGTGCTATTTAGCACTTTTTTTTCATATAATTTTATTGTATAATTTAAGTGGAGTTGAAGTATTATGGATTGGATTTTTTGGTTAGTTTTAGTTATTGTTTTAGCGATAATTGAAATAGCTACAGTGAATTTACTCACCATTTGGTTTGTAATTAGTGGAATAGTTGCCATGATTTTATCATTTTTTGTTGATAATAGTGCAATAACCTCAACTGTCTTTGCAGTTCTAGGTATAATATTACTATTTACAACAAGACCATTACTTAAAAAGATTTTACCAACCCAAAGAGCAAGAACAAATATTGATAGGGTTATTGGTATGACGGGGGTAGTTACAGAAGAAATTAAGAAAAACCAAATTGGTGAAGTAAAAGTTGATGGCAAAACTTGGAGTGCTATAAGTGATAAAAAAATAGCAGTTGGTGAAGAAGTCACAATTGATGCCATCGATGGTGTTAAATTAGTTGTTAGAAAGGAGGATAAATAATGCCTGAAATATTAATTGCTATACTGGTAATTGTTGCTATAGTTATTTTACTTAGTATTAAAATTGTTCCTCAAGCCCAAAGTTATGTTATTGAACGACTTGGTTCTTATTATGCAACATGGCAAAATGGTTTACATTTTAAAGTCCCATTTATTGATAGAATTGCTAGTAAAGTTACTTTAAAAGAAATAGTTAAAGATTTTGCTCCACAACCAGTAATTACTAAAGATAATGTTACAATGCAAATTGATACAGTTGTTTATTTTCAAATAACTGATCCTAAGCTTTATACTTATGGAGTAGATTATCCAATTAATGCTATTGAAAGTCTAACAGCAACAACTCTAAGAAATATTATCGGAGAATTAGAACTTGATCAAACATTAACTAGTAGAGATATCATTAATACTAAAATGCGTTCGATACTTGATGAAGCAACTGATCCTTGGGGTATTAAAGTTAACCGTGTTGAAGTTAAAAATATTTTGCCACCAAGAGATATTCAAGATGCTATGGAAAAACAAATGCGAGCAGAAAGAGAAAGAAGAGAAAAAATCTTACAAGCGGAAGGTGAAAAGAAATCAAGTATTTTAATTGCTGAAGGTGAAAAAGAAAGTGCAATTCTTAGAGCTGAAGCACAAATGATGAGTCAAATTAAAGTAGCTGAAGGGGAAGCTGAAGCCATGCTTAAAATCAAACAAGCCGAAGCTGATGCTATTAAACTCATTAGAGAAGCCAAAGCTGATGAAGCGGTTTTAAGACTTAAAAGTTATGAAGCTCTAGAACATTTAGCTGATGGTAAATCAACTAAAATAATTGTTCCTGCTGAACTTTCTGGTGTTGCTACATTTGGTACAGCCCTAAAAGAAGTAATGGAAAATAGTAAAAACGATACTAAAAAATAGTATTGTTTTTTAAATTAAAAAGGCTCAATCTTTATCTTGAGCCTTTTCATATTCTTCAATATATTTTTTTAAAATATAAACTAATTGTGCATTTATACTTCTTTCTTCTTTTTCACTGATTTCTTTTAGTTTATCCCATAATTCTTCGGGAACTCTTATTTGACTATTAACCATATTGTCACTCCTCACTAATATATTACCATTTTGCTACTATGTGTTCTAGGTTTATTTTGTTACTAAAATAGTATTGTTATTTTTAAAAAAATGTGATAATATTATTTCAGTAATAATATAGTGGCAAAAGGAGTGGCTTATGAAAAAATTGGATAAGAACAAAAAAATAATATTAACAATAATTGCTATGTTAATATTATTTGTTGGAGTAACTCTAGCATATATCATTGCAAGTTTACAAGATGAAGCAAGAGGCAATGCTAGTGTCACAAGTGATACTGTAGATTTACTTAAGTTTGAAATAGATAAAGACATAAGTTTAAATCCAACTCAATTTAATGTTACTGAAGGTGGAGATAATTTATCAGATACTGCAGTAGGTTCAGCAATATTAAGAGCTAATTCAACAAATGATAATGCTACATATAATTATTATGTATATTTTCAAATAAATTATAATGATTATATTTATACAACTGAAGAACAAACACCAGAAATAGTATTAACTATTACCAATCCAGAAGGTAATCCTGTAACAAATATTAGTGGTCTTGATTATGTAACAAGTGGTGGAGTATCAGGATTTGATATAACAACAAAAACTGGATTATATGAAGTAGCAGAGTTATATGAAATAATATCAAATTCCAGTACCCAAGATACAATCCAAGAATGGGAATTTACAGTATCATTTATAAATTTAGATACTAATCAAGCAGAAAATGGTGGAAAAACATTAGAAGCAGAAATAATATTATCAAGAAAACCCGTATATACACTTGCTAGTTACATAACAAATGAGTTATATACTGGAGTAGATGGAGAAAATGGTATATATTATCATGATGGTGAAGGCACATATGGAACACTAGAAGCAGGAGATAATTCATACCGCTTTAGTGGTGGAGACTATAAAATAGCAGAGGCTTACCTTGGAACATATAGTCAAATATATGATGAATTAGTTATTTATAATTGCGAAGGTGCAGTAACTTCTATTGGAAATGGAGCTTGTGATGG
The DNA here is from genome assembly GCA_944332705.1 of uncultured Bacilli bacterium. Lineage (GTDB taxonomy): Bacteria > Bacillota_I > Bacilli_A > RF39 > UBA660 > Onthocola_B. Next base: position 3,840 of record CALVKM010000008.1, on the reverse strand, counting down.
AAGCTATTATTTTACATTAGATTATGATACAAATAATACCCAATATACTACGATGAAAAATGTATTAGAACAAGCAGTAAGTGACGGATATTTAACAAATAATAATATCAAAAACTATGTCTGTTTTGGTTCAAATGAAAGCCCATGTCCTGAAGAAAATTTATATAGAGTAATAGGAATATTTGGAGACCAAATAAAACTAATCAAAGCAGATTATGCAACAAGTGAAGAACTTGGAACAAATGGAGATTATGCAGGAACAGGTACAGTAGCAGAAGTTACTGGGGGCTATGGATTTCCTCCAGTATATATTGGAAACTCTAGTGATTTATCTACATATTATTGGAACAATGTAAATTATAGCTTAGCAAATCAAGAAACTGGATATAGAAATGTATGGAGTTATAGTCAGTTAAATACAGTGAATTTAAATACAAATTATTTAAATTCACTAGGAACAACATGGTCAAATATGATAGCAGAGGAAACATGGTATGTCGGAGGAATAGATTCTAATTATGTTTATAGTGACAATGGTAGAACAGATGCCAAAACAATATATGAAGCCGAATTAGGAGAAGGAAAAATAACTACAGCTCCATTTGAACCATATAGTGCAAAAATAGGCTTAATGTATGTATCTGATTTTGTTTATAGTTCGAATCCAAATTATTGGGGAAAAATAAATTATGATACTATAGATTTTGGTGAAACACTAACAGAAAATTGGCTAGACATTGGAGTTTATGATTGGACTGTTTCCCGCTATTCGGTCTATTCGGACTATGACTTGACTGTGTACTATGGGGTTTTCGTCAGTAGCCTCATTGTTTACAACGCTTTCGGCGTGCGCCCGTCCTTCAGTCTTTCATCTTCGGTTCTATATTCCGAAGGAGATGGAACCAGAGAAAATCCAATTAGACTTACTCCTTTTATGGAATTCTATGTTAACGGTATAAGTTTCGGTGTTAATGAAAATACAACATGGGAAGAATTTATAAATAGTACAAATAATAAATATGATATGTATATTAATGAATCTGGTAATGTAGTAAATAGTGGTGGTTATGAAATATTACTTGATGGTAATAAAGTATCTGTAACAGATCTAATTGTTAATAATGGTAATTATAATACTGGATTAATTACATTTACAATTGATGAAGTAGAATATCAAGCATATAATGGTATGACTTGGGAAGAGTATGTAAATAGTGAATATAATACACTAGGATTAGAGATAATAAATCGCTCTGATAATATATATGATATATATTATGATCAGGATCCTGGGTATGTTGTTGGTAATCATGAGTATAATCCAATAAATTATACAGATATTATATCAAGTTCTGAACAATATGTTTTCATTATCGAGCTTGGTTGATTTGTTTGATTTATTATTCCTCATAAATACAAATTAGTATAATAACATATAATTAATAAGGTGATAATCATGCATATGAAAGATAGCCTTATTAATTTTTTTGAATTAATTACAATTTTTTGCACCCAATATAAATCTTATAATTGATTTTATCCAGTCTATTTGCTAAAATTAAGTTATGTATGCAAATGTAATAATAGAATATCCTGTTAAATCTTTAAATAAGATGTTTATTTATAAAGTTCCTGAAAAGTTACAAGATGTAATTAAAGTAGGAATGAAAGTATATGTACCCTTTGGAACAAAAGAAGTATTTGGTTTTGTTATGGAATTAATGGATACTAATGATACTGATTATGAATTAAAAGAGATTATTAGAATAGATAATGAAGAACTTGTATTAAATAAAGAATTGATGGATGTTGGTGAGTATTTATCAAGTATTACTTTATGTAATTTAATAACAGCTTATCAAACTATGTTACCAAGTAGCTTAAAAATAAAAAGTCAAAAACATAATTATAATATATATGATGAATATGTAACTATTAAAGATATAAATAAAGTTGATGAGTATATAAATCAATATAAAAATAGAAAAAAACAAATAGAAGTATTAAATAAATTAAAAAGTGGTAAATTAAATAAAAAAGATATTAGTAGTAATGTATTTAAGAGTTTAAAAGATGAAGATTTGATAGAAATAGAACGTGTTAGTAAATATCGTATTAATATAGATAATACTTCTTTAGTTAAAAAAGAATTGACTAAAGAACAAGAAATTGTTTTTAATAGTGTTGATTTTTCTAAAAATGATACTTATTTACTTTATGGTATTACTGGTAGTGGTAAAACTGAAGTTTATATTAAATGGATTGAAAAAGTTATAAATAATGGTAAAACTGCGATTATGTTGGTTCCGGAGATTGGTTTAACTACGCAGATTGCCAAAAGATTTTATGAGGCATTCGGGGGAGATGTTGCGATATTTCATTCATCACTTTCTGAAGGAGAAAAATATGATGAATACTTAAAGATACTTCGTGGTGAGGTTCATGTTGTTGTAGGTACTCGTAGTGCAGTATTTGTTCCTCTTAAAAATTTGGGAGTTATTATTATTGATGAAGAAGATAGTGGAAGTTATAAACAAGATAACAACCCAAGATATCATGCTAGAGATATAGCTATATATCGGGGAAAATATAATAATGTTCCTGTTATATTAGGTAGTGCTACACCTTCTTTAGAAAGTAAAGCTAGAGCTGATAAAGGAGTATATAAATTGCTTAAGCTTATTAAAAGAATAGGTACTGCAAAACTACCTAATGTTTATTTAGTAGATATGGAAAGTGAAATGAAAAAAAGAAACACTATATTTAGTGAAGTATTACAAGAAAAAATTAAAGATAGGTTAGAAAAACATGAACAAATAATACTTTTACTTAACCGAAGAGGGTTCTCAACATTTATTACTTGTAGTAACTGTGGCTATACATATAAGTGCCCTAATTGTGATATTACCTTAACTTATCACAAATCAACAAATAATTTGATATGTCATTATTGTGGATATCAGAAAAAAAGGGATGAAGTTTGTCCAAATTGTGGTGAAGATGGTCTAAATTATTATGGTTTAGGTACTGAAAAATTAGAAGAGACACTAAATAGTATGTATCCGGGGATTAGAGTTGTTAGGATGGATCAAGATACTACGAGAAATAAAGGTTCTCATGAAAAAATAATAAATGATTTTAAAGAATATAAATATGATTTATTACTGGGAACACAAATGATTAGTAAGGGGCTTGATTTTCCTAAAGTTTCTTTAGTTGGAGTAATAAATGCCGATACAACCCTAAATTTACCAGATTACAAAAGTAGTGAAAATACTTATTCACTATTAAGTCAAGTGGCAGGTAGAGCAGGCCGTAGTGATATTCCTGGCGAAGTTATAATTCAAACATTTAATCCGGATAATTTTTGCCTAAATTGTGTTAAAGAAAATAATTATGATAAATTTTATTTGGGAGAAATGCAGTTTCGTAAAACTTTAAAATATCCGCCATATTACTATATGGTTGGTATAAAAATAATTGGTAAAGATTATGAAAAAACACTAGAAAATGCTAAAAAAGCTAAATATTATTTAACTAAAAATTTGAGTAAAGACACAATAGTTCTAGGTCCAACTACCGCAGCAATACTTAAATTTAATAATGAATACCGGATGCAAATAATTATTAAATATAAATTTGATGATAAACTTATGAATACTTTAAAAGAACTTGATAATATATTTATCGGTATAAAAGATAGTTATTTAGAAATAGATTTTAATCCTTTAAGAATATAATTTTTTTTAAAAAAATTAGCAGTTATGTAGGTTTGTCAAACAAAAGTGACAAAGTCACGACAAACCAACTATAGATTATTTTAATTTTTTAAAATAATCA